>JANLXF010000249.1:0-1773 GCA_031364965.1 Actinomycetes bacterium
AAAGAGAGATGACCATGGAAAAGAAAACTTCCCGACAGCGCCGCGCCGCGAAGACGCGCGTGCGCATTTCTCGCCAGGGCGCCGCCCGCCTTGCCGTGCATCGCACCAACCTGCACATCTACGCGCAGGTGATCGACGCGACGGGAGGCAAGGTGCTCGCATCGGCCTCCACCCTCGAGAAGGATGTGCGCGCGTCGCACCCCAACGGCGCCAAGAAGGACGCGGCCGCCGAGGTCGGCAAGCGCATCGCCGAGAAGGCCCGCGCCGCGGGCGTGACCGAGGTGGCGTTCGACCGCGCGGGATTCAGCTACCACGGGCGCGTCAAGGCGCTCGCGGAGGCCGCCCGCGAGGGCGGCCTCAAGTTCTAAGGACGAGACATGGCCAGAAACGACCAGCGAAACACGGGCTCCGATGAGCGCAGCGACGGCCTGCGGGAGAAGATGATCTCGGTGAACCGCGTCACCAAGGTGGTGAAGGGCGGACGCATCCTCGGCTTTGCCGCCCTCACCGTGGTGGGCGACGGCGACGGCTCGATCGGGATGGGCAAGGGCAAGGCGCGCGAGGTGCCGGTGGCGGTGCAGAAGGCGATGGAGCAGGCGCGCCGCAACATGGTGAAGATCCCACTGAAGAGCGGCACGATCCACCACGACGTGCTCGGCCGCCACGGGGCGACGCGAGTGATGATGAAGCCCGCGATCGAGGGCAACGGAATCAAGGCCGGAGGCGCCATGCGCGCGGTCTTCGAGGTGATGGGAGTGACCAACATCTCGGCCAAGTGCCACGGCTCCACCAACCCCTACAACGTCGTGCGCGCCACGCTCGACGGCCTCAGCCAGCAGCGCCGCCCGTCGGAAATCGCGGCCAAGCGCGGCAAGAAAATCGAAGAGATCGCCTAGATGAAGCCGGATATGAGCAAGCAGAAGCGAATCAAGGTGACCCTGGTGAAGGGCCTTCCCGGCACGATCCACAAGCATCGCGAGTCGGTGAAGGGCCTGGGGCTGCGCCACCGCAGCCACACCGTCGAAGTGGCCGACACGCCGGCGATCCGCGGAATGATCAACCGGGTGAGTTACCTGGTGAAGGTCGAGGAATAGGCGATGGAACTGAACACGATCAAGCCCGCGGCAGGCTCCAAGAAAAATCGCCGGCGCGTCGGACGCGGCATCGGCTCGGGCCTGGGAAAGACGGCGGGCCGCGGCCACAAGGGCCAGAAGGCGCGCGCCGGCGGATTCCACAAGGTGGGCTTCGAGGGCGGCCAGATGCCGCTGCAGCGGCGCCTGCCCAAGCGCGGCTTCCTCGCGGTGACTATCGACAAGGCGGCCGAGGTGCGCTCCGGCGACCTCGCCAAGGTCGGCGCCGAGGCGATCGACCTCGCCAGCCTGAAGAAAGCGGGGCTCGTCACGAGCGGCGCCAAGCGCGCCAAGATCATCCTCGCCGGCAAGGTCGAGAAGAAGTTCACCGTGTCGGGAATCGGCGCCTCCAAGGGCGCCAAGCAGGCGATCGAGAAGGCCGGCGGTTCGGTGGCCGACCTGGTTGTGGCCGAGCAGCCCAGGAAGCTGGTGAAGAAGCCACAGCCGGCGCAGGCGAAGCAGTGACCGGAGATTCACGCATTGTCGGCTAACCCCCTCGCGACCCTCGGGAAGCTCGGCGATCTCAAGCGTCGCCTCTGGTTCCTGGTGGGCGCCCTCGTGGTCTACCGCGTCGGGACGTACATCCCGGTGCCGGGTATCGACCCGGGCGAGCTCGCGCGCCTGTTCCAGAAGACCCAGGGCG
>JANLXF010000252.1:0-11694 GCA_031364965.1 Actinomycetes bacterium
CCTCCTCGACGAGGGGCCGGAGCCGCGCGCCCATACGCCCGAACGCCTCTTTCGCCACGGCGAGCCCCACCACCGGTCCCGCAGACGCGGCCACGATCCGGGCGAAGCCGATGGCGTCGGGGTCGCCGACCGGGCGGACGCCGTCGGCCATGAGCGCCGCCATCACGATCGGCATCATCGTGACGCGATCCGGCGGGGGGACGCTCACGGGGGAACCGGGGGCAGGAGGAGGTTGTCGATCAGCCTGGTGCTCGGGAACCGCGCCGCGACGATCGCGCGGACGGGGCGATCCACGACGGTGACCGGCTCGAAGGTCGCGTCGTCGACGAGGGCCGCGTAGTCGAGCCGGGCGAGCGAGGTCCCGCCGACCTCCCGTGCGATCGCGGCGACGAGCACGGGGGCCTCGCGCTCACCCGCGCGCGCCATCGCCGCCGCCTCGGACAGCCCCAGGAACAGACAGCCCGCCTGCTCGCGCTCCTCCGGCGAGAGGTAGGCGTTGCGAGAGGACCTCGCGAGCCCGTCGGGTTCGCGGACGGTCGGGCAGCCCACGATCTCGGCCGCCAGGTCGAGGTCCGCAACCATGCGGCGCACCAGGAACAGCTGTTGGGCGTCCTTCTCGCCGAAGTACGCGGCGCAGGGTCCCACCACGTCGAGCAACCGATGCACGGCCTTCAAGACCCCCGCGAAGTGCCCGGGCCGAGCGGCCCCTTCGAAGACCTCGGCGAGCGGACCGGGGTCCGGCTCGGCGAGCTCGACCCCGGCCGGGTACATCTCGTCGACGGAGGGAGCCCACGTGGCGTCGGCGCCGGCCGCCTCTGCGCGCGCGAGATCGGCGGCCTCATCGCGCGGGTATCGGTCGAAGTCCTCGCCGCGCACGAACTGGAGCGGGTTCACGAAGATCGAGACGACGGTGTGGTCGCGTTCGCGGCGCGACCGATCGATCAGCCCGTCGTGTCCCGCATGGAGCGCGCCCATCGTTGGGACCAGGCCCACGGTCGCGCCCCTCACCCGCCAGCCGTCGGTCGTGGCCCGGAGGTCGGCGGCGGTCCGGATCAGCTCCATCTGGCCAGGACCTCGTCGACCCGCGCGCGAGCTTCGTCGTCGAGGCGCCCGGCGCGCACGGCGAGATCGAGCGCGACCCGAGCCATCGCCACGTAGGCGGGCACGGCATCGGGCGCGATACCCGCGACGGCATCGAGGTTCCGTTCGATCGTCCCGGCGTCGCCCCGGACCGCGGGGCCCGTGAGCGCCGCGGCGGGTCCCAGGCGCGCCAGGTTGTCCAGGGTCGAACGCTGCAGCGGCTGCATCGCCCGGATCGGATCGGGCATGCCCGCCGCCGCGAAGAGCTCGGCCGCGACCGACGACGCCGCGACCAGGTAGTTCGAGGCGAACACGGCCGCGGCGTGATACCCCGGGCGGAGCTCGTCGGCGAGCCGGAAGGGCACGCCGAGAAGATCGTCGGCGATGCGTTCGGCCACCAGGTACCCGGACTCGTCGTCGGCGGTCACCGCGATCGCGCAGTCGGCGATGCCCTCGATCGCGCTCACGACGTCGGGGAACGTCTGGAGCGGGTGGATCGCGAGGCGCACGGCGCCGGCGGTTCGGGCGGGCTCCAGCACCTCGAGCCCCGAGGCGCCCGAGAGATGGGCCACCCACCGACCGGGACCCACCGCCCCGGCGGTCGCAAGCGCCTCGGTCGTGAGCCCGATCAGGTCGTCGGGGACCCCCAGCACGACGAGCTCGGCCGCCGCGGCGGCGGCGGCCGGCTCGAGCACCGGCACGCCCGGGAGGTAGCGCGCCGTGCGGTCCCGCGTCGGGCCGCGCCCCGACACGGCCTCGATCCGGTGTCCGGCTCGCTGCAGCAACACGGCGATACCCGTGCCCAGACGTCCCGCTCCGATCACGGCCACCCTCATGCGAGCGAGTATGCCAACTCAGCTGATCCAGGCGATCGGGCCGCTCGGCTCGGCGGCGCCCTCGGGAACGTCGAGGGGGACGAGCACGCCGGCGAGCTCGACCGAGATCCCCGCGTCGGACGATACGAACGCCGTCCCGTCGTCGGCATAGGTCGCCCAGGTCAGCCCCTCGACCGCCCCGACGAACCGCGGAGCGCGCAGCCCGCCGCCGGGGCCGCCGTCCACCTCGAACAACCCGGAACGCTCGCCGAGCGTTCCCGCGACGAGCGCGGTCAGCCCGTCGGGCGTCCACGCCATGATCCGGTCGATCTCGAACCGGTCGCTCCCGCGTCCGTACGGGATCGGCGTCGTCTCGAGTCCCCGGAAGAAGAGCGCCGTGCCGAACACGCCGGTGGGCGGGGGGTCCCGGTCGATCCGTGTCCCGAACGGCGCCAGTTGCTCCTGCGGCAGCGCAGACGCCGGCACGACGAGCAGGTCGCCCACGGGCGACGCGCCGATCATCGCGAAGTCACGCACGGCGGTCCGCACCAACCCCACGCTCACGTACACGATCCGCACCGCCTTCCCCCGCTGCAGGGTGAAGTAGGTCACCACGCCCCCGCGGCCGACCGACAGCACGTCGCCGCACAGGTCGTCGGTGAATTGCCGCTCGCGGGCACGCGGGACGAGGCGGACGTATGCCACGGCGAGGTGACGACGACAGGCCCCCCGCACCGGACCGCGCTCGGCCACCGCAACCCCCGCGCCACCCGGCCCCCAGGCGATCAGGTCGCCGCGCGCGACCGGCTCCGGCTGCTCGCTCGGATCGAGGAAGCGCAGGACCGACGCCTGGAGCTCGGTACGCGAACGCCGTGAGGTCACACCGACCCATCCCTGATCCGCTCCGCTCGCGTCGACGAGCTCCACGGGGTCCTGAACGCGCGGACCCGGATCGGCGGTGCCGGCCACCAGATCCCACCGCCAGAGGCGCGACGTGCCGTCGCCGAGGTCCTCGGCGTACACGATGGTGCCCGAGAGGCCGTCGGTCACCTTCGCCTGCGGCGTGTTGGCCCGCACCCAGAGGAAGGCGACGGTGGCGATCGCGACGGTGATCCCCGCGGCGGCCAGGAAGCCGCGTTGCCGGGGCCGGGGGGTCGCGGTCCGGAACCGCTCGGGCACCGGTGACGGACCCGACGAGGCGCGATCGGTCTCCCGGGTCGGGGAACGGTACAGCGGTGCCCCGCAGTCGGGGCACGTGGGAGCACCGATCTCACCGTGCCAGTCACAGCGCAGACAGACGGCGGCGCCCACCGTCAGCTCCGCAGCGGCGGTGCAACCGGCCGGGCTCCCCCGGCGGCATCGGGACCCAGCGGTACGTCGAGCACCCGGGTTCCGTCGGACAGGACGGGATCGGGATCTAGGTCGAGGAGCGGCAGGACGACGAACGCCCGCTCGGTCATGCGAGGATGCGGGACGGTCAGCTCGGGGTCGTCCGACGTGTAGCCCACGATCCAGAGCACGTCGATGTCGATCGTCCGGGGTCCCCACCGGACGTCGCGCACCCGATCGAGCGCGGCCTCGACCCGGTTGACGGCGGCGAGCAGATCCCGGGGCGCGAGCGACGTCTCGACCCGGAGCACGGCGTTGAGGAAGTCGGACTGCGACGGTCCCCCGACGGGGGTCGTCTCCCAGACGCGGGAACACGCCTCCACGGCAAGGCCGTCCTCGGCGCCGAGGAGATCGAACGCCTGCTGCAACGTCGCCAGACGATCCCCGAGGTTCGACCCGAGACCCAGGTAGGCGACCGTCATGGTTACCCCGGGAGGGTGACGGACGCGCTCACGCCCGCGATCTCGAGCCGGGTCGCGGCGTTCGGCTTGTGCACGGTCGCCCGCACCCTGACCACGTGCGGCATCGCCATCACGAGCTCGGCGATCTCGGCGGCCATGACCTCGATCAGGTCGAAGGAGCGGTCCGCGATCACCATCCGCACGGCGTCGCTCACCCCGCGGTAGTCGGCCGTGGCGTCGATCGTATCGGCGGCGACCTCGACGTCGAGCTCCAGGTCCACCTCGAACGCCTGCGGGCTGTCCTTCTCGCCGGGCCGCGCGCCGTGGTGGCCGTCAGCTCCGATCCCCGTCAATCGCAGGCGGGCGATCGTCATTGCGCAGGCTCCCTTCCGGGATCGCTTCCGACCTCTTGGTCGGCGGGATCGGGGGTGCGGGGTCCCTCGCCGCCTTCCTCGAACCAGTCGTCGGCCTCGGCCTCGGCGAGATCGACCCAGGGCGGCCGTCGTTCGAGCTGCAACATCACGACACCGCTCGTGTCGTCGTGGCCGTGGGGAGCATGGAGCCAGCGCGCACGTAGGTACTCCGAGATCATCGGACCGATCGTGTCGGCGGCCTCGTCGACGATGAAATGACCGCATCCGGGCAGGAATCCGAGCGCCGACGACGGCAAGGCGTCGTTCAGTCGCTCGGCCACGAGTGGGGCGAAGAACGGATCCTCCTCGCCCCACAGGATCAGCACCGGAAACTCGATGCGCTCGAATTCGGCCTCGCGGCCGGCCAGACCCTGACCGTCGAGCGCACGCAAGGCACGCACGAACGCGCCGTCGTCGGACGCGAACGCTCCGACGTACGCCTCGACGACCTCGTCGGAGATCCTCGTGCGGGAAGCGGCCCCGATGTCGAAGATCGTCCGCACCACGGCGGCGGCGAGCTCGGCGGGGGGATCGAACTCCTCGGCACGCTCCTGCGCCTCTCGCGTGCTGGCGGACGGCCAATAATGGAACGCCGTCGCGTCGAGCAGCACCATCGCCTCGACCCCGGTCCCGTCCAGCGCGAGCAGTTGCGCCACCCCGCCCCCGGGTCCGTGCCCCACCACCGCGAACCGGTCGATGCCGAGGCCGGCGAGCAGCTCCCCCACGTATCCCGCCTGCGCGCGGATGTGGAGCGGCACTCCCTCCGGCTTGTCGGAGTCGCCGTACCCGAGCAGGTCGGGCGCGATCACACGGAACCGCGACGCGAAGAGCGGGATGAACTCGCGCCATTCGTAACTCCACAACGGGAACCCGTGCAGGAACACGACCGCCGGCCCATCCCCGACGTCGGTGTAGGCGAGCTCGCCGCCCGACGTGGCGAACCGCGCACGGGGCTCGAGGGTGGGAGTCACAAGCTGGCTCCGCGCGCGATCGCGTCGACGACCTTCGCGACCTTGGCCATCTCCTTCACGTCGTGGACGCGCACGACGTCCACGCCCTGCGACGCGCACCAGGCCACCACGCCCGCCGTGCCTTCCGCGCGCCCGGCCGGTTCGTCAACGCCGGTCAGCTCTCCGATGAAGCGCTTGCGACTGGCACCGACCAGCAGCGCGCCCAGCCCGCGGAACGACGCGATACCTCGCAGGAGCGCAAGGTTGTGGGCGGTGGTCTTCCCGAACCCGAGCCCGGGATCCACGCAGAGACGGTCGCGGGGAACGCCCGCGCCGGTGACCACCTCGATCCGCGCGGCGAGGAAGTCGCGCACCTCGGTCACCACATCGCCGTACGTCGGGTTCGCTTGCATCGACCGTGGCTCTCCCTGCATGTGCATCAGTACCAGCCCGGCGCCGGTGTCGCGGACGGCCTCGATCGTGGCGGGATCAGCCGCCGCGGTGACATCGTTCACGATGTGCGCGCCCGCGGCGAGCGCGGCACGCGCGACCTCGGGATGTCGCGTGTCCACGCTGATCGCGGCGTGCGGAGCCTCGGCGCGAAGGCGCTCGATCACCGGCACGACCCGCGCGGTCTCCTCGTCGATCGAGACCGGCTCGGCCCCCGGGCGGGTGGACTCACCGCCCACGTCGACGATGTCCGCCCCCTCCGCCGAGAGCTGCAGACCGTGCTCGACGGCATCGTCGGTCTGCAGGAAGAGCCCGCCGTCGCTGAACGAGTCGGGGGTGACGTTCACGACCCCCATCAGGAGGGTGCGCTCGCCCAGGGGGAACACGTGGTCGCGGCAACGCCAGACAGCCTCGGTCATGGCAACCATCGTAGCGGTGCCCGGCGGAACGCTCTCAGCGTGCGCCGATGTGGTTCATGGCCTCCTGGCGGGTCCGCGCGTCGGTTCGGAACAGACCCCGCACGGCGGAGGTCACGGTGACGGCGCCGGGCTTCTTGATCCCGCGCATCGTCATACAGAGGTGCTCGGCCTCGATCACGACGAACACGCCGCGCGGCTCGAGCGCCCGCTCGATCGTCTCGGCGATCTCGGTCGTGAGCCGCTCCTGCACCTGCGGCTTCTTCGAGAGGACGTCGACCACCCGGGCGATCTTCGAGAGGCCCGTGATCTCGTGCTGCTTGTTGGGGACGTACGCGACGTGCGCCTTCCCGCTGAACGGCACCAGGTGGTGCTCGCAGATGGACGTGAGGGGGATGTCGCGCACCATGATCATCTCGTCGAAGTCGGCGCCCTCGACCACGGTGACGATGCCCGTGGGATCGACTCCGACGCCGGCGCAGATCTCCTCGTACATGCGGGCCACCCGGGCGGGCGTGTCCTTCAAGCCGCCGCGATCGGGGTCCTCGCCGATGCCCTCGAGCAGCAGGCGGATGCCCTGCTCGATCTTCGCGTGGTCGAACCGATCGGTCGTCACGATCCGAATCCTACGCGGGAACGAGCCGTTCCAGGGTGTCGGCGATATCGGCGAGGTCGGTGAGCTCGCCCGCACGCGGCAGCTCGCTCGACTCGCCCTGGCGGTTGATCCACACGCACGGCAAGCCGAGCTTGGCGCACGGCTCGACATCATGGAACAACGACGCCGCCACGTGCACGTGCCGGGCCCGGTCCGCCCCCGCGTCGCGGAAGAACGATTCCCAATGTCCGAAGTCCGGCTTGTAGCTGCCGATGTCGGACGCCACGATCCGCAGGTCGACGGGGACACCGACCGCGAGCAGCGACGCGTCGAGCAGATCAGCATCGGTATTCGAGAGGATCGCAAGCTTCCATCCACGGGCGCGAAGGTCGGTGAGCGCGGGCGGCACGTCCGGGAAGACCGGCCAGGCGGGGAGCGACACGGCGAGCGCGTCGCGCCGTTCCTCGGGCAACTCCGTGCCTTCGGTCGCCGCGATCCGCGTGAGCGTCTCGGCCATCACGCGGCGGTAGGGGATGCCGCGCCCGGCCTCCACCTCGGGCTCGAACCGGTGGTAGGCCGCCGCGAGCGCATCGGCGTCGGCGTCGGGCCAGACCAGACCGAGCGCCGTGCGGATGCCTCCGAGCCAGTCCACGAGGGTGCCGTAGCAGTCGAACGTCGCCCAGCGGTCGCTCATGGCCGAAGTGTACGCAGGGGCGGGCCGACGCGAGGCCGGAGCTTCACGGAAGCTTACGCGGGGGCGAGCCCGGGGCCGCCGATCGGTCTGGGTGGCGCGCCGCCCGGCTCGGATCGGCGGCGCGTGACCGCGAGCCCGGCCGAGCGCACCGCGTGCGTGCGGGGCTCGCGCTTGGGCACCTCGGCGAAGAATGCCGCGACGCGTTCCCGGTCGAGCGTCTCGTGCTCGATCAGCTCGTCGGCGAGCGCGTCGAGCTTGGCCCGATGCTCGGTCAAGATGTCGAGGGCGACATCGTGCGCCTCGTCGAGCAGGTGCCGGACCTCGGTGTCGATCTCGAGCGCGACCGCGTCGGAATAGTCCGGCGTGGAGCCCCAGTCGCGGCCCAGGAAGACCTCGCCCTGCTTCTGGCCGAGCGTGCGCGGGCCGATCGTGTCGGACATGCCGTACTCGGTGACCATCTGACGGGCGACCTTCGTGGCGCGCTCGATGTCGTTGCCGGCGCCCGTGGTGATGTCGCCCGCCACGATCTCCTCGGCGACGCGGCCGCCCATCAGCATCGCGAGCTCGTCGCGGAGCTGCTCGCGCGTCATCAGGAACTTGTCCTGCTCGGGGAGCGTGAGCGTGTAGCCCAGCGCCCGTCCGCGCGGGATCACCGTGATCTTGTGGACCTCGTCGGTATTGGGCAGCACGTGGCCCACCAGCGCGTGTCCCCCTTCGTGGTACGCGATCAGGCGCCGTTCGCCTTCGTCGATGATCCTGGTCTTGCGCTCGGGCCCCGCCATCACGCGGTCGACGGCCTCCTCGATCTCGTGCATCGAGATCGCACGCTTGTCACGGCGTGCCGCGAGCAAGGCACCTTCGTTGATCACGTTCGCGAGGTCGGCCCCGGTGAAGCCCGGCGTCCGACGCGCGAGCACCGCGAGGTCGACGGTTCGGTCGAACGGCTTCCCGCGTGCGTGGACCTTCAGGATCGCCTTGCGCCCCTCGAGGTCGGGCCGGTCGATCACCACCTGGCGGTCGAAACGGCCGGGCCGCAGCAGCGCCGGATCCAAGATGTCGGGACGGTTCGTCGCGGCCATCAGGATCACCGTTGAGCGCTGGTCGAACCCGTCCATCTCGACCAACAGCTGGTTCAAGGTCTGCTCGCGCTCGTCGTGACCGCCGCCGAGCCCCGCGCCGCGGTGACGGCCGACGGCGTCGATCTCGTCGATGAACACGATCGCGGGTGCGCTCGCCTTCGCCTGCTCGAACAGGTCTCGGACACGTGCGGCGCCCACGCCCACGAACATCTCGACGAAGTCGGATCCGCTGATCGTGAAGAAGGGAACGCCTGCCTCGCCGGCCACCGCGCGCGCGAGGAGGGTCTTGCCGGTGCCGGGCGGCCCGAACAACAGCACCCCCCGGGGGATCTTCGCGCCCATCGCCTGGAACTTCGCCGGGTGCTGCAGGTACTCCTTGACCTCCTCGAGCTCCTCGATCGCCTCGTCGACCCCGGCGACGTCGGCGAACGTGGTCTTGGGCTGGTCCTTGTTCACGGTCTTGTGCTTGCTACGCCCGAACTGCATCACGCGCCCACCGCCACCCTGCGACCGGTTCATCACGAACAAGAAGATGCCTCCGATCAAGAGCACCGGCAGGAAGACGGTGAACAGCGCCGACAACAGCGCGTTGGGGCTCTGGGGATCGACCACGATCTCGACGTTCGCCTTGTCGAGCTCGGCGATCAGCTCGTCGCCGAACTCCGCTTCGTACTTCGTCGAGTAGCCGGTGCCGTCGGTGAGATGGCCCGTCACGACCTGCGCTCCCTGCAGGATCTTGGCGTCACGCACCTGCCGGTCGGCCACCTTCGTCTGGAACTCGGAGAACGGGATCTCCTCGCCCTGGGAGGACCGGCCCACGAACGAGACGGCCAGCAGGAACACGAGAGTGCCGAGCACGATCCACAGCGTGGGCGTGCGGGTGAGACGCTTGAACGGCGGCTCGTTCGGTAGCTGGCTCAGGATCGGCTCCTCGGGGGCCTTCGGGAGGTACGACGAGCCGCGCCATGGCGTGCGGCCGCCTTCGATCGATGGTAGCAGCGGGGTCGGTCCCCCATGGGCCGCGTCAGCGGATGCCGGTGTCGACCGTGAGCGTGACCTCCGCGTAGCGGTGCGCCTCCACGACGACCGTGACCGGCTCGGCGCTCGTCGGGCCGGAAACGAAGGGCAGAACTGTGTAGGTCCCCGGCTCGAGCGCGATCGAGAAGCGCCCGTCGGCCGAGGTCGGGGTCGTCGTGACGAACCCGTCGGATGTGACGTTGATCTTCCCCTCCCACGGGGCGTCGGGACAGGGTGAGCCCACCTGCACGACCGGACACTGCGGGCCCGTGGTCACGACACCGCGGATCCCGGAGTCGGGAGCCGGCCCTGGTCCATCCGTCGCGTCCCCACCGCACGATGCGAGCAGAGCGAGGACCGCGAGGACCGGGAGGAAACGACGCATGTCGCTTGGACGACTCCGCCGGCCGGGTCGGTTCCCGCGGCGGGTCACTGCCCGCCGTACACGCCGGGGTGCAGCGTCGCGACGTACGGCAGGTTGCGGTAGCGCTCGCCGTAGTCGAGCCCGAACCCGACGACGAACTCGTCGGGGATGTCGAAGCCGACATAGCGCAGGTCGAGCGGCACCTTCTGGATGCCTTCCTTCCGAAGGAGCGCCGCGACCTCCAGCGAGGCCGGTTTGCGCGCCGCGAGGTTCTTCAGCAGGTACTTCAGCGTGAGCCCCGAGTCCACGATGTCCTCGACGAGCAGCACGTCTTGCCCCTCGAGGTCGTGATCGAGGTCCTTGAGGATCCGCACGACGCCCGACGTCTTCGTCGCCGCACCGTAGGACGAGACCGCCATGAAATCGAACTCCAGCGGAAGGCCGATGTAGCGGGCGAGATCGGCCATCACGACGAACGCGCCCTTCAAGACCCCCACGAGCAACAGATTGCCGCCCGCGTAGTCCTGCGTGATCCGGGTGCCCATCTCGGCGAGCTTGGCCTGGATCTCCTCGCTGGAGATGAGGACCTTCTCGATGTCGGCTGCGTAGGCGTCCACGTAGGGGGCGAGTGTAACGACCCGGCGCGACGTCGTGGCGGCCGCCCGGCCGTGCCGACCGCGGTTCATGCTCGTGTGTCGTCGGCGCCGGCCGATACCCGGACGAACCGGCGGTCGCGCCGAGCCGTGCGACCGCCGGGGAGATCGCGACGGCGCCCTGGGCGTCCGCTCGCCAGATCGAGCACCGCGGCGACCGACTGCCGGGTCCAGGGCGCGATCTCGTCGTCCACGGCCGCCAGCCGCCACAGCGACATGCGCACCACGCGCGCGCCCAGGGAGGGGCTGAGCGCCGTGAGCTCCCGGGCCAGGAAGCGCACCTCTTCGTCGTCGCGCTCGACGATCGCGCGCTGCTCGGTCGCTGCCTGACGCACCAGCTCGAGCCGGTCGGCGTGCAGCACCGCCGCCGTTCGGGCGATTGTGGCCCGAACCGAGCGTCCCGTGATCTGCTCCAGCATCGGGATCGCGTCGAGCCTGATCGCGTTGCGCAGCAGGCGACGATCCTCGTTCATCGGGTCGCGCCGGGGCCTGAGCCCGAGCGCGCGACAGCAGGCTTCGACGTCGGGCCGGGTCACGTCGAGGAGCGGCTGGATAAGGGAGGTGCCGGGCCGCGCACCGTCGCCGGGCCAGATGCCCGCGAGCCCGTCCAGCCCCGTCCCCCGCAGCAGGTTGATGAGCACGGTCTCGGCCTGGTCGTCGAGGGTGTGGCCCTCGGCGACGACGTGCGCGCTGATCTCTCGGCGGACATCGTTCGCGGCGTTCATCCGCCGAATCGTGGCCCAGGCCTCCGTCGACTCACCCGGGGCCGGCGCATCGGTCGCGACCCGCAGGTGGAACGGCAGGCCGTGGCGGGCGGCGAGCCGCTTCACGTAGGTGGCGTCGGACGCCGAGCCGGGCCGCAGCCGGTGATCGAAGTGGAAGACCTCGAGCCGCACGCGGAACAGCCGACGCAGCCGAACGAGGGACTCGACGAGGCACACCGAATCGGGGCCGCCGGAGACGGACACGAGCACGCACTCTCCCGGGTGCAGCAGGTCGTGCTCGCGGACCGTGGCCGTGACCCGCTCGATCACGCGGGCGACGGCGGGAGGACGACGCACCGCTCGGCTACTCCACCACCCGCGCGACCCACGCGGCGGGGTCGGAGATCTCGGGAAGGGTCGGCAACCGGTCGGGGCGGGTCCAGACGAGGTTGAAGCCCTCCTGGCCGGCGAGCGCCACGACCTCGCGCACGAAACGCTCACCAGCGTCGTACTGCTTCAGCTTCTGCTCGAACCCGATCGCCTTCTGGAACGAGCGTTCGACCTTCGAAGCCTGCCGTCGCTTCGCCAGGGTGCGCCGCAGCCGGTCGACGTCGGCGAGATGCTCGCGTCCGACCTCGTTCATGACGAACGACGCGTGGCCTTCGAGCAGCGAC
>JANLXF010000258.1:0-1950 GCA_031364965.1 Actinomycetes bacterium
ACGTACTTCTGGCCCAAGCCGCGCACCGGCATGGTGATGATGCCGCTCGAGGACGATCCGGACCGCGAACGGCTCGGCTCGCGTGCGGCCCCCTAGGCCTCCACCGGCTCGAGCTTCTTGATCCCCGTCGCGATCACCTCGGTGAGGCTCCGCGCACCGGCGCCGCTGCGATAGAAGCGCCGCGCGAGCTGGCCGTAGACCAAGACGTCATCCCCTTTCGCGAGGCCCTTCAGCGCACGCTTGCCGACCGTCGCGTGCCACGCCGCCACGGGAAGGGGCAACAACCGCCGGCCCGTCTCGGGCACCGACAACCGAAGCTCGGTGACTTCGTCGCCCGAGGGCATCTGGCGCACCACCGGCTCGGCCGCGATCGTTCCCGCCAGCACCACCACGTTCACCGTCACCATCGACGTCCTCCGATCCAGCGGGGAGGAGGTGTGGCGACGCTAGCATCGGCCGACGACACGCCTGTGCGAGACTCGGGCGATGAGGCCCCGCGTACCGACCGTCAGCGATGTGTCGCCCGGGGTGGTCATGATCGACACTCGCATGGCCGATCTCGATCGGTTCAACGCCGTCTACCTGCTCACCGGGGCCGAGCCCACCCTGGTCGAAACGGGCCCCGCCGCCGATGCGCCGATCGTGCTCGCCGCGCTCGCGCAGCTCGGACTGGAGCCGGGGGATGTCGCGCATCTCGTGGCGACCCACATCCATCTCGACCACGCCGGTGGCGCCGGCACACTGCTCCCTCACTTGCCCGGAGCCGACATCTCCGTGCACGAGCGGGGCGCGGCGCACCTGGCCGACCCCACCCGGCTCATCGCGTCGACGGCCCGGACCTACGGCGAGGAACGGATGCGCGCCTGGTTCGGCGACACCGTGCCAGTGGACCCCGATCGGATCCGTGCCGTGGTGGACGGTGATCGGATCGCGCTGGGCGGCAGGACGCTCGAGGTGCTCCACACGCCGGGCCACGCCTCGCACCATGTCGCGCTGCACGACGACGTCACGGGCGCGATGTTCACGGGCGAGGCGATCGGGTCGCACCTTCCCTGGGCGGACTGCTACCGACCCGCACTGCCGCCGCCAGAGGTCGACGTCGAGGCCGCGCTCGCGAGCATCGAGGCGATCCGGGTAAGGAGGCCGTCATCGCTCATGACGTCGCACTTCGGTCCGGTGGACGATGCCGAGGAGGGATGCGAGCGCGCCGCTGCGCGGGTGGTGGAGTGGTCAGACGCCGTCCGCCGTCGGCTCGACGCTCGCCCCGACGCCGACCTCGACGAGTTGACCGACCTGCTGCGAGACGTGGCGGCGGACGATCACCTGGCCGATGCCGGGGTTCCGATCGACCTGGCGCGCTACGACGCGATCGGATCGATCCGGATGAACGCCGCCGGGCTGTCGCGATACTGGACCAAGCGTCGCGAGGCCGAGCGTCAGGAGGCGACAGACTGAGCGACCTGGCCCTCAGGCCAGGCGGAGTCAGCCCAGCTCGGCGAGCCGCTCGGCGGCGTCGAACGCACCCACGTCGTGCCGCATGACCTTCTTGAACTCGACGGCCGCCTCCTCGTTGCGTCCGGCCCGGGCGAGGATGTCCCCCCGCACGTACCAGAGGCGCAGCGTGTAGTCCTCCGCCACGTCGTCGCGGGTCCGGGCCCGCCCGAGGAACGCGAGCGCCTCGGCGAACCGCTTCTGATCCGCGAGCGCTGAGCCCGCCACGATCACCGCCTCGGCCTTGGCTTCGTTCGGCACGCCCTTGGTCCGCAGCTCCTCCTCGATCAGGGGGATCGCGTCGGCGGGGCGTCCCAGCCCCCGCAGGCAGTCGGCCATGATGTGGTTCTGGTCGGCGCGCTCGGTCATCCGTCGGTAGGCTTTCAACTCGGTCAGCGCTTCTTGCCAACGCTCCTGGCCGTAGAGCGCCAACCCCAGGACCTCCCGGATCGAGGCGGA
>JANLXF010000285.1:0-1928 GCA_031364965.1 Actinomycetes bacterium
CCCGGCGGATCGGTTGCACGACGTGCGCGTGATGCCCCACGAGCAGGTCGATCGCGCTCCCCGCGAGCAGCCGGTGTGCCACGCGGCGCTGGTAAGCCGTCGGATCGTGATGGAACTCGTCGCCCCAGTGCAGGCTCACCAGCACGATGTCGGCGCCGCGCTCTCGCGCGAGGTGGGCGTCACGCAGGATCCGCGCGGGGTCTAGGCGATTCGCTTGCCAGGGCTCCGATGGCGTCAGACCGTTGAACGAGGCCGTGAACGAGAGGTGGGCGACCCGCACGCTACCCACCGAATACATCGTGGTGCGCCCGCGCTCCGCGGCGGAGCGCGCCGTGCCCGTGTGCTGCAGGCCGAGTTCATCGAGGCGGTCCAGCGTCGTGCGGATCCCCGCGGCGCCCTGGTCGAGGGCATGGTTCGAGGCCGTCGAGCAGCCGTCGTAGCCGGCGCGGTCGATCGCGTCGGCCAGCTGGTGCGGCACGGCGAACCTCGGGTAGTCCGACAGGTGTACGCCGGGCCCGGTGAGCGGGGTCTCGAGATGGCAGATCGCCAGGTCGACGGAGCCGAGCAGCGGGCGGAGGCCGGCGAGCATCGGGCGGTAGTCGTACCCGTGCCCCCCGGCGTTGTCCTTCGCCACCTTCCAGGTACCGCGGTTCGCCAGCTCCTCGCCGCTGAACGCCACCGTGATCCGCTCGGGCGTCGCGGCACGAGCGGACGGATGCATGGGTGGTCCGACCACCACCAGGCCGATCGCCGACGCGAGGGCGACGACGGCGCGCGCGAACCGGTTCATCTCGACCTCCCAGCCCACCTTGGCCGCTCGGGGCCGCTGCGTCCAGCGCCGGGGGTCCCGGCCCGGTTGCACTTCGCGGCTCGGATGCCGGGCAGCCGAGCCGGAGGACCGCCACGGCCCGCGAACCGCGGGGAGCCCTGGGGGCTATCCACGGCGTGAGGGGCCGGGCGTGGGCTAGCACGCCGGAACGGGCTCTGCCGCCTTCCTGCGGTGAACCCGTGCGCCCGCGCCCATCACCTGGCCTCACGCGGGCCGGCGGAGGCCGTTCACGACGACGTCGGGATCGTAGGCATCCCATGAGGTTTCGGTCGCCGCCCCGATCGCCCGATCGTGCAGGGCCGCGAGCAGCTCGCTCGAACCGAGGTCGAACACCAGCGTGGTCGACCCTGCGTCGTCGCGCAGGGTCAGGGCGCGCCCGGTCCGGCCGAGGGGATCGTCCACCACACCCCGGTCTTCGACGCCGGGAAGGGCGGCCGCGACCTCGAACAGAGCGGCCCTGAGCTCCGGCGGCGCACCGGGAAGCGAGAGGAGCTCACCGATGACGTCGAAGGTCCCCAGGTCGCCCGCGGGGGCGTCGACGATCCCGCGCGCCTCGATCACGCGGGCAAGCTCGTCCCGGTCGGTGGGAAGCGCAGCGAGATCGGGGACCGGACTTTCCTCGGCGCCGAAGTCGTACGTCTCCGGAGCCTGCGGGTGCAACGCCGGCGACCCCGCCGCTCGCCACGCCTCGCGGTCGGCCGGTGTCAAAGGCGACGAAGCGCCGTACGTCGTCACGATGCGGCCCGACCCGTCGGCCGCGAGCCAGAGCTCGCGCGTCGCCGAGGTGCGGAACCACCAGGTGGCGTCCGGTGTGAGCTCGCCGCCCTGCTCGACGAGCGAGGCGCGGCTCCACCCGTACGTGTACGAGCCGGGCGGCGGGGTCTGGGCCGGCTGTTGTTCCGCGGTCACCGCGAGCCCTCGGAGGGTGGCCGCGGCGGCATGGCCTCCCCCGCCTCGCCACGGCAGGAGCCCGCTGCCCGCGACGACCAGCATGCCGACGACCGCTGCGGCGATCCCGAGCCGGAGTCCTCGGCGAGCACGGCCTGCCCGCGGCGGGTGCGCGGCAGCGATATGCGCCCGAAGCTGCGCCCGCGCCCGA
>JANLXF010000288.1:0-8087 GCA_031364965.1 Actinomycetes bacterium
GGTCTGTCGTTCCTGGTCACCTGGCTCGTCGACATGCGCCGGTCGCTGCCCGTCGGCGAATACCTGATCGTGGCGGCGCTCGTCGTGACGATCGCCACGAAGGGGTTGATGACCCGGCTCGTCGTCGGCGTGATCCTCGCCGTCGTGCTCTTCGCAGTGAACTACGGCCGGATCGACCTGGTGCGCGACGTCGCGTTCGGGACCACGTACCGCAGCAACGTCGACCGTCCGCCCGTAGAGCGAGCGACGCTGCACGGGGTCGTGGATCGGGTCCAGATCCTCCGCTTGAGCGGGTTCGTGTTCTTCGGGACCGCGAGCGGATTCCTCGAACGGATCCGCAAGCGTGTGGAGGAGGGACCGATCCGGTTCCTGCTGGTCGACCTGCGGCGCGTCACGGGCGTCGACGCCTCGGGCGTGCTCTCGTTCCGCAAGGTGGCACAGCTCGCCGAGGCCAGCGGGTTCGAGCTCGTGCTCGCCGGCGCATCCGACCGCGTCCAGGGGCAGCTCGGCCGCGGCGGGGTGGGGGCCGCCGAGGGGGTCGTCCGGTTCGAGCCGGATCTCGATCGGGGTCTGCAGCGGTGCGAGGACGAGCTGCTCGCCGAGGCGGGTCCGGCGGCCGAGGGCGGTGGGAGCGAGGCGCTGGCCCACCTGCCCCCGCACCTGGCCGCCTACCTCGATCGCAGATCCCTGCCGGAGGGGACCGTGCTGATCCGCCAGGGCGATCCACCCGACGACATGTTCGTCCTGGAATCGGGCCGGCTCCGGGTCGAGCTCACGACGCCAGAGGGCGCGCGCGTGCGCCTGAGCACGGTGCGGCCCGGCGTCGTGGTAGGCGAGGTGGCGCTGTACACCGGGGTGCCCCGGACGGCCGACGTGGTGGCCGAGACCCCATGCGTGGTCCTGGGTCTGACCCGGGCCTCGCTCGAGCGCCTCGAATCCGAGGAGCCGAAGACGGCGGCGGCGCTGCACCGGTGGCTCGCCGCCACCCTCGCGGTGCGGCTCACCGACTCCGACCGGGCGTATTCGGCTCTCCTCGACTAGGGTTCGCCGTTTCGCCTCAGGACTCTTGACCTGAGGGCGAGCCCGGGCCAAAGATGCGGCAGGTCGCCGCCGGGAGCGCCCGGCAGGCGACGCCGAGTGGGATCAGGAGGGGGCGGTTCCATGGCTGTTACCGAATCGAAGGGTCCGGCGCCGACGATCGAGGTACGGTCGATCGACTGGGTGCCCGAGGACGAGCGTCACGGCAAGATCTGGCAGCAGGGGCCGTTCTGGTTCCTCGGGAACTTCCAGTTCTTCACGCTCGCGCTGGGGTTCACCGGACCACTCGTGGGTCTGTCGCTCTTCTGGAGCTTCGCGGCGGGCGCGCTGGGGATCTTGTTCGGGACGGTGTTCATGGCGCTGCACGCGACGCAGGGCCCCCGGCTGGGGTTGCCCCAGATGATCCAGTCGCGGGCCCAGTTCGGCTACCGCGGCGTGATCGTCGTGCTGGCCGGCTCGCTGTTCACCTTCATGGCGTTCAACGTGGTGGACCAGCTGCTGATCGCCGCGGGGGTCGAGGGGATCTTCGGGTGGAACGCCACGGTCGTCGCGATCGCGGTGACCGCCGTCGGCGCCCTGCTCGCGATCTTCGGTCACGACTGGCTGCACCGGGCGTTCCGCGTTCTCCTGTACGTCTCGGTGCCGGTCTTCGTGCTGCTCACGATCGGCGTGCTGACGGGCAACGCGGGAGAGCCGACGGCGGCGCCCGGACTCGGGTTCAACTTCGTGGGCTTCATGGTGATGTTCACGGTCGCGGCCGGCTACAACATCACGTACGCCCCGTACGTGTCCGACTACTCGCGCTACCTGCCCAAGGGAACGCCCCGCGGTCCGATCATCGCGTCGGTCTTCATCGGGGCGGCCGGTTCGCCCCTGTGGTTGATCCCGCTCGGGGCCTACCTGGCCTCCCGCCTGGGCGCGTCCGACTCGCTGGTCGCGCTGCGCGACGCGGGCGACGCGTTCTTCAAGCCCTTGGGCACGGTCGCGGCGATCATGTCGGTGCTGGCCCTCGTCGCGACCATGGGCATCAACGCGTACAGCGCGATGCTGTCGGTGGTCACCGGGATCGACTGCTTCAAGAAGGTCGAGCCGACGGCGCGTATCCGCGTGGTCACGATCGTGGTGCTCGCCGTGGTGTGGTGCGCGGCGGCTTTCGCGCTCTCGACCGATGCGCTGACCGCCCTGTCGAACTCGCTCATCCTGATGCTTTACCTGCTCGTGCCGTGGACGGCGATCAACCTCGTCGACTTCTTCCTGGTTCGCCACGGCGAGTACTCAGTGATCGACATCTTCAAGGCCGACGGGATCTACGGCGCGTGGGCCTCGCGTGGCCTGATCTCGTACTTCGCCGCCGTCGCCATCATGACGCCGTTCATGGTGCTCCTGGCGCCACCCGATGGAACCTCTCCCTACACCGGCTTCCTTGCGAGCAAGCTCGACGGGGTCGACTACTCGGCGATCGTCGGCCTGCTGGTCGCCGGGATCCTGTACTTCCTGTTGGCACGGGGTCGCGACCGGGGGAGCGAGGCCGGCGCGATCGCCCAGAGCGAGCGCGAGCTCCACGGGCTCGCCGCGGCGGAGGCGTCGGGCCACGCCCATGGCATCCCGATGGAGCAGGTGCCGATGCCCGAGCGGGGCACGCCCGATCCGGAGGTCACGCCCGACCTGCCGCTCGACGGCGGCCCCAGCTGAGCCTTCAGGGAGATCCTCCGATGCCCGATCGGGACGCGTCGAGGCCCGTCGGCCCCGTCGACGCGACCGCGATCCCGCGGTTCGCCGGGCCGGCCACGTTCGCCCGGTTGCCGCGGCGCGACGAGGTCGGAGGCTGCGACGTGGCGATCGTCGGCGTGCCGTTCGACGCGGGGGTGACCTACCGACCGGGCGCGCGCTTCGGTCCGAGCGCGATTCGCGCCGGCTCGAAGCTGCTGCGGCCGTTCCATCCGGGTCTGGACGTGGAGCCGTTCGGCGTGCAGCAGGTCGCCGACGCGGGCGACATCGCGTGCAACCCGTTCGACATCGCCGAGGCGATCGCCACGATCGAGCGCGGCGCGACGGAGCTGCTCGAGGGCGCCGGGAAGCTCGTGACGATCGGCGGCGACCACACGATCGCCCTGCCCCTGCTGCGCGCCACCCGCGCGAAGTTCGGCGAGGTCGCCCTCGTGCACTTCGACGCGCACCTCGACACCTGGGATACGTACTTCGGCGCCCCCTACACGCACGGGACGCCGTTCCGGCGCGCCGCGGAAGAGGGGCTCTTCGTCTCGGAGCGCTCCGCGCACGTGGGCATCCGCGGTCCGCTGTACGCCCGGTCCGACCTGTCGAGCGACGCGGCGCTCGGCTTCACGATCGTGTCGAGCGCCGACTACGCCCGGACCTCGATCGACGACATCGCCGCCCGGCTGCGGGAACGCGTGGGCGACGCGCCCGTCTACGTCTCGATCGACGTCGACGTGATGGACCCGGCGCACGCGCCGGGTACGGGGACGCCCGAGGCGGGGGGATTGACCAGCCGGGAACTCCTGCTCACGCTGCGGGCGCTGGACGGCCTGCCGATCATCGGGGCCGACGTCGTCGAGGTGGCCCCCGCGTACGACCACGCAGAGCTCACGACGATCGCGGCGTCACACGTCGTCTACGAACTGCTCGGATTGATGGCGCGGACGGCCGGCTGACCGTGGGGCTCGCCGAGCTCGCCGGGCGCGTCGCTGCCGGGGTGGTGCCGGCCCGCGAGATGATCGCGCTTGCGTTCCGCCGGATCGAACGGCTCGATCCCGAGCTGCATGCGGTGGTGGCGATCCGCGAGGAGGCGCTCGAGGACGCGCAAGTCCTCGACGACGCGATCGCGGCGGGCGCCGACGCCGGGCCGCTCGCGGGCCTGCCCGTACTCGTGAAGGACGTGACCGACGTCGCGGGGATGCGCACGACGTTCGGCTCTCGCTGGCTCGCCGACGCGCCCGCCGCTCCGGTCGACGGACTCGTGCCCGCCAGGCTTCGAAGCGCCGGCGCCATCGTCGTGGGCAAGACGAACACCCCTGAGTTCGCGACCGAGGCGTTCACGTCGAACCTGCTGTTCGGCACCACCGGGAACCCGTGGCGCCCCGACGCCTCGCCCGGAGGTTCGAGCGGGGGGTCGGGCGCCGCGCTCGCCGCGGGGATGGTGCCGATCGCGACCGCCGCCGACGGTGGTGGATCCGTCCGCATCCCCGCCGCGTGGTGCGGTCTCGTCGGTCTGAAGCCGACGAACGGCGTGATCGGCCGCGACCCGATCCCCGATTGGATCGATTTCTCGACCGACGGACCGATCGGCACCTCGGTCGCCGACGTGCGGCTGCTGCTCGAGGTCATGGCGGGCCCGGTGCCCGGAGACCCCTCGGCCCTGCCCGGGGTCCTCCCCGAGCCCACTCGCTCCGTCGAGCGCGTGCTCGCGATCGACCGGTGGGCCGACTGGGGTCCGCTCCCGGACGAGGTCGCGCAGCTCTTCGAGAGCGCGGTAGACCGGCTGGGGCGCCTGCTTGGTCTGTCTGTCGGGCGGGTCGGCGCAGCGGCGCTCTTCGGCGAGGCGAACGTCGACGAGGATTGGTTCACGATCGCGGGCGCCGAGCACGCGCACCACCTCGGTCGCGAGACGATCCTGGCCCGGGGGAGTGAGCTGCATCCGATGGCGCGCGCGCTGCTCGAGGACGGCCTGCAGGTCTCGATCGAGGACTACCTGGCGGCGCGCCGGCGCCGGTTCGCCTACGTCCGAGCCCTCGACGAGCTGTTGGCGGACGACGCCGTAATCTGCTCGCCGGTCATGACCATCACATGGTGTCCCGCCGACGGGGTCATGCCCGGGGCGAGCGGTCCGGGCCTGCCGCCCGACTCGTACGGGACCCAGGTGCAGAACATGACCGGGCACCCGGCGATCTCGGTGCCCGCCGGCCGCTCCTCGGACGGCGTGCCGTTCGGGTTGCAGATCACCGGCCCCAGGTTCAGCGACAGGCTGCTCCTCGAGATCGCGGCGCGGTGGGAAAGCGCGCACCCGTGGCCACTGGCCGCCGAGGGCTACACCCCGTTCGACCCGACAGGAGGGCCCGATGGAAACTGACGTGCACGAGGCGGCCGCGGCGCTGGTGTCGGCGTTCGGCGAAGGCCGGCTCGACGACTACTTCGCGTGCTTCGCGCCCGACGCGACGTTCGTGTTCTACACGACGCCGCAGCGGTTGATGTCGGCCGAGGAATACCGCACGCTCTGGGATCGATGGGTCGCCGAGGACGGGTTCCGCGTTCTGTCGTGCCGCACGTCGGACACGCACATCCAGCCGTTCGGCGATCTGGCGGTGCTCACGCACTCCGTGGAGACGCGGATCGCGACGAACGGGGGCGAGGACACGGTGCACGAGCGGGAGACGATCGTGTTGGCCCGCCAGGCAGACGGCCGTTGGCTCGGCGTGCACGAGCACCTCTCGCCGCGTCCCGAGGCGGGCTGACTCAGTACTTGCCGTAGAGCTCGCTGGCCGGGTCGAAGAACCCGCCCGCCGGCCGCGCGTGGGCATGCCAGTGATCGGGGATCCGTCGGCGTTCACCGTCGATGTAGAACCCCTCGTCGCCGTAGCGCTCGGCGGCGACCCGCTCGAGATGGCGGAGGAGCCTCGCCTCGTGGGCCGGATCGGGGAGCCCGTGCGTGCGCCAGACGATCATGGGCGTGCGGCAGACCATGCACTCGGCCACCCAGCAGTCGTCGTCCTCGTGGAACCAGTCCGTGACGCGCTCGGCCGAGCAGAGCAGGCAGTCCTCAGTCGCAGAAGGGTCCATCGAAGCTCCTGATCCGGTCGCCCTCCTCGATCCCGTGGTCCGCGAACCATCCGGCCCGGGCCTCGATCGCCATCGTGTACGGCTTCCCGGAAGCGTACGTCGGGCACGGCTCTCCCGCGCACGGGGTCATGTCCCGGATCGTCACGATCTCGCGGCTGGCGACGAAGGCGATCGAGAGCGGGACCGGCGTGTCCTTCATCCAGTACACGGCTTCGGTCGGGCCCCCGTAGAGGAACGCCATCCCCTCGTCGGGTCGGAGGTCGGTCACCTCCATCAGCCCGAGCGCGCGTTCCTCGGGCTCATCGGCGATCCGGACCGTGAGCGCAGCCCCGCCCGCGAAGGTCACGTATCCGGGCGTCGCCGGGTCGGGGCACCCATGGGCGCCCCCGCAGGCGGCGAGCGTTAGCGCGACGATGGCAACGAGCCGGCGCATGTCGCCCATCCTCGCAGACGGTCCCGAGATGCCGGGCCGACGTTGCTATCATCCATCCCGCCGCTGGAGTAGCTCAGTCGGCAGAGCGCCTCCATGGTAAGGAGGAGGTCCGGGGTTCGATTCCCCGCTCCAGCTCCATCGATATGGGACAGGTATCCATCACCTGCCCGCAGGTGTGATGCTCGTCACGGTTCAGGCTCGATCGTCTGGCTAGGCTCGAGTGCATGTTCGGGTCTTACCTTCGCTCCGATCTCGATGACGACGGTCTGATCGGCGTCGCCGACGCGCTCAACCGCCATATCGCGGCGGCCCAGGTCGCGCTGCTCGAGGTCATCGCCGAGCTGGATCGACGTGGATCGTGGCGAGACTCCGGTGCCCGGGACTTCGCGCACTGGATCTCGATCCGCTACGGCGTGTCGTGGTGGAAGGCCGAGCGCTGGATCAAGGCGGCGGCGGCGCTCCACGAGCTCCCCCGCGTCGCTGAGGCGTTCGAGGGCGGCGCGCTCGGACTCGACAAGGTGGTCGAGCTCTGCCGGTTCGCCACGCCTAAGGACGAGGGTGAGCTCATCGGATGGGCGGGCGACGTCACCTGCGCGGCGGTCCGGCGTCGCGCCGATCTCGAGGTCAGGGCGGCTCCAGAGGAGACCGTCGAGTTCGAGCGCGATCGGTACCTCCGGTACTGGTACGAAGACGGAGGGCGACGGTTCGGTCTCGAGGCCCGTATGCCGTCGGCGCAGGGGGCGGTGGTCGAGAAGGCGCTCGCACGGGTCGTCGAGCAGATCCCCGCCATGCCGGCCGACCTCGACGGGGCCTCTATCGAGGCCCGTCGCGCCGACGCGCTCCAGGCCCTGTGTTCGCACCACATCGCGGCCGACGCCGACGCCGACCGAGCGACCGTCGTGGTCCATGCGTCGCTCGAGGCGCTGGCCGGCCGGCGCAACGTCGAGACCGAGCACGGCGCGGTGATGCCACCCGAAGCGCTGCAACGTCTCGCGTGCGATGCGCGCGTGCAGGTCGTGGCCGAGAGCGAGGCCGGCGACGCGGTGGCCTTCGGGCGTACCAGGCGCGAGCCGTCGGCCGCGATGATGCGGCAACTCCGCCATCGCGATCGCGGCTGTCGATTCCCGGGATGTGGGTCCGCGGCGTTCGCGAACGCGCATCACATCGTCTGGTGGTCCCAGGGCGGCGCCACCGACCTCGATAACCTGCTGCTGATCTGCGGGTTCCACCATCGGCTCGTCCACGAGCACGGCTGGACGATCCAGCGCTCCGCGGACGGACGGGTTCGCTGGTTCCGCCCCGGCGGCTCCCGCTACACGGGCGGTCCCGAGCCCGGGCGAGCGCCCCGCTCCGATCGGTTCCCTGACACCGGCTGAGGTGAGGTAACGACCGTGGAGTCCGTCGGCACGCGGGGACCCCGTTCGATGCCAACGAGGCGGAGTCCTGGGTAAACTCAACGGTCGCACGGCGGCGTAGCTCAGAGGTAGAGCAAGCGGCTCATAATCGCTGTGTCGGTGGTTCGAGTCCACCCGCCGCTACCGAAGACGCCCTCCGTACACGAGTCGGCGAGAGCAAGGAAGGATCCGATGGCCAAGCAGAAGTTCGAGCGCACCAAGCCCCACGTCAATATCGGCACGATCGGTCACATCGACCACGGCAAGACCACGCTCACGGCGGCCATCACCAAGCGTCAGGCCGACAAGGGGTTGGCCGACTTCACCCCCTTCGACCAGATCGACAAGGCCCCCGAGGAGCGCGAGCGCGGCATCACGATCGCGATCGCCCACGTGGAGTACCAGACCGAGAACCGTCACTACGCCCA
>JANLXF010000015.1:0-3390 GCA_031364965.1 Actinomycetes bacterium
CGTCCGGGTCAGCAGACACGTCGCGATGCCGAACTCGAAGAGACCCTGGGCCTCCAAGCCGGCGGCAGACACCGCGCCGCCGCGCTCCTTGACGTAGGCGGCGACGACCGCGCGTCGGACGTCGGCATCCTCTACCGGGGAGGCGTCACCGGAGAGGTAGAAGGCGTCCTCGTTGTCGTCGCAGGGGAACGAGTGCATCGAGTAGCGGCCATTTCGCAGCAGATCGGTGCGCTTCGGAGAAGGTACGAGCAGGGCATAGAGCCCGCTCCCGAGGACGATCGGACACATCGGATGCACCCGAGGCCCACCATCGGCCCGGACGGTCGCGAGGAACGCGAGGCCCACTCCGAACTGATACAGCAGGCTCTCGCCGGCCGAAGCCAGGTCGGGGCGAGCCGCCTGAAGAGCTCCCCACGTCACCATCGTGGCCGACTCTCACCGTTTGGCTATTTCGGGTCAAGGCGATCGGTAGTGGCGCGCCCTTGCGACGGCGTCATACGATGCCGCGCATGTCGTTCCAGGCGCGGGCACGGATGTGGGAGGCGGGGGGGCGCTGGTACGCGCGCATCCTCGACGCGCCCGCCTACATCGAGGTCACCGGGATGAGCCGGCACCAGTGCCTCGACGAGCTCCGAAAGGTCACGGGCGACGACGTCACGCTCACGGTCGAGGCGATCCCCGCCGTGGTGGGCGTCGCCGAGGCCGCCGAGATCGTCGGGTGGGACAAGCGGCGCGTGATCACCTACATCGACCGCGGCTCGTTCCCCGAACCCATCACATCGCTCGCGTCCGGCCGCATCTGGCTCCGTGAGGACGTCGAGGCGTACGCGGCTGACTGGCGCGCGCGTCACCCGGCCAAGCCGGCCGCCGCCACCCCGACGGGGCCCGCGGCATGACCCAACGGCTCTACCTGATCCGGCACGGCCAGGCCGACTACACGTCGGACGCTCGGCTCGCCACCTCACGCGGGGTCGCGTTCGATCCGCCGCTCTCCGCGACCGGGCGCGAGCAGGCCGACGCCCTCGCGGCGAGACTCCGGCACCTGCCCGCGCCCGCGGCCGTGTACTCGTCGACGCTCGCGCGCGCCAGGGAGACCGCCCAGGCCTACGCCGCGCCCGCCGGCGCCGATGTCACCGAGGTGGAGGACCTCGGCGAGTGGTACGGCGGGGGATGGGAGTTCAAGGACTTCTCGCAGATCTTCGACGAGCACCCCGACGCACGGCATCTGTTCCGGACCCAACAGCCCGCCTGGCACCTGGCCCCTGAAGCCGAGTCCGGTGCTGACTTCGCCACGCGCGTCAGGGCCGCGATCGACGCGATCCTGGCCGAACGTCGCCAGGGCGATCTCTACCTGTTCGTGCACGGCGGCGTGATCAACGCCTTCCTTGCCCCGATCCTGGGGATCGACGGTCAGGAGATGTTCTTCCTGCCGGCCAACACCAGCATCAACACCGTGCTGATCGACGGCGACGAGCGTCGGGCCTGGTTCCTCTCCGACGACGCGCACCTCACGAACCCCGAGTGGTTCGAGCGGGACTGATCGCGGCCACCCCTATACTTCCCGCGCAGCCGACGCGAAGACCGAAAAGGAGGCCGAGATGGCCGTCAAGTTCCTCTCATCCGAATGGGCCGATGCCCTCACGACCGAGCTCAATGCGGACGAGGCGTTCCGCGAGGCGTCGGCCGGTCAGCACGCCAAGATCCAGCAGATCATCACCGGCGAGGAGGAGACCCACTACTGGATCACCTTCGAGGACGGCTCGGTCGGGATGGGGGTGGGCGACCTCGAGGGCGCCGACGCCACGATCACCCAGAGCTACGAGACCGCGGTCAAGCTCGCGAAGAGCGAGCTGTCCGCGGTCACGGCGTTCATGACGGGCAAGATCAAGATCGCCGGCAACATGGGCCTGCTGCTCGGGCTCCAGGGAGCGCTCACGCAGCTCCCCGTCGCGATGGAGCAGATCGCCGTCGAGTACTAGCTCGCGTTCTCGCCCGTCCAGTCTCCCTCTCCGTCTCGTAATCTCCCAGGGGGACCTCCGCCGTTCGACGGGGGCGGGGTGCCTGAGGACGATCCCGGGCTGACCATACGCAGCACGGGAGCGAAGAACGAGGAGAGGAACCGCACATGCCGAAATGGCTCCGTACGCTGATCCTGCCCGTCGCGGCACTGGGCCTGGTGGCCGCAGCGTGCAGCGACAGCAGCAGCAGCAGCACGGTGAGCAGTGCCACCGGAAGCACCGCCGCCGAATGCACATCCGACATCAAGGTCGGCGTCGCGCTCGACATCGGCGGTCTGGGCGACAACGGGTTCAATGACCTCGCGCTGATCGGCCTGCAGAAGGCGATCGACGAAGGCGTTATCTGCGAGTCGAACACCAAGTTCCTGGAGTCGAACGCCGACGGCACCAACTTGGACGAGAACACGCAATCTCTCGCCGAAGCCGGTTACGACGTCGTGATCGGCACCGGGTTCGCGTTCACGACGGGCATCAACGCGATCGCGCCCGACTATCCCGACACCTCGTTCGGGATCATCGACGGGTACGCCACCTGCGGCACGGCCTGCGGTCTCGACAACGATGCCGACGCGATCCCGAACGTCACCGACCTGGGCTTCCAGGAGGAGCAGGGCTCCTTCCTGGTGGGCGTGGCGGCGGGCCTGAAGGCCACGGAGCTGAACTGCGACAACGTCGGGTTCCTCGGCGGACAGACCGGTCCGCTGATCGCCAAGTTCGAGGCCGGCTACGCCGCCGGGGTCGCCGAGGTAGCTCCCGACGTCACCGTGCAGGTCAAGTACATCGGCGACACCACCAAGGCATTCGACGACGCCACGTCGGGCGAAGCCCTGTCGAACAAGATGTACGACGACGGCGCCTGCATCATCTACCACGCTGCGGGCGACTCGGGCAACGGGCTGTTCAAGGCCGCGGCTCAGCAGCAGAAGATCGCGATCGGCGTCGACTCAGATCAGCACGAGATCGTCTCGGCCGACCAGGCCAAGTGGATCATGACCTCGATGATCAAGCGGGTCGACACCGCGGTCTACGACACGATCGTGGCCGTGGCCGACGGCACGTTCGAAGGCGGCGCGCAGGTCTTCGGGCTGGCCGATGAGGGCATCTCGTACGCCACGAGCAATCCCGACCTCATGGGACAGGACATCGTGGACCAGGTCGAGAGCTACAAGCAGAAGATCCTCGATGGCACGATCGAGGTTCCGACCGAGCCCGCGAAGTAACGGTCGAGGGCATCGACACCGCCATGCACGACGGTGGAGAGGCGGGGGGGGCGGGGGGCCCCCCCCCCCGCGGGGGGGGAGGGGGGGGCCAACGGGGGGCCCCGGGGCGGCCCGACCCACCCCGAGCGGGGCGAATAAGACCCCCGGGGGGG
>JANLXF010000031.1:0-1785 GCA_031364965.1 Actinomycetes bacterium
GGCGGTGAAGGGCGCGGCGGCGCGGGCGCCCTCGAGGGCGTCGAGCGCGGCACCCGTGAACAGCACCCGATCGGCCCACAGGATCTCGTAGGTGCCGAGTCCCCCCGCGTAGCCGACGCGCACGCGTCGCAGGTTCCTGAACGACTTCTCGACCGCGCCGTCCTCGGTGGGCTCGGGCAGCACGACGAGCACGTTGCCGGTGAGCTCGAGCGCGTCGAGCAGCTCGACCGCCTGGCGAGTCCTGGGCGCCTCGAAGGCGAGGGTGTCGACCACGGCGAGCTTACCGCTCTGCAGGGCGTCGGTGAGCGCCGAGCGCAAGGCGCCCTTGCGCATCTTCTTGTTCACGCGCATCTCGTGCCCGTGCGGCTGCGGCCCGTGCGCGATCCCGCCTCCGACCCATTGGGGCGAGCGGATCGAACCCTGCCGCGCGCGGCCGGTTCCCTTCTGCCGCCACGGCTTCTTCCCTCCGCCGGAGACCTCGCCGCGCGTCTTGGTCGAATGCGTACCCGCACGGATCCCCGCGAGACCGGCCAGCACGACCTGGTGCATCAGGGGCGTGCTCACGGTGGCCTCGAACAGCTCGGTCGCGAGATCGCGCGAACCCGCCTTCTTGCCGGCGGCGTCGCGCACGTCGATCGACGTCATCGTCACGCCCCCTTCCCGGCCGGGGCCTTGACCGCTGACCGCACCATCACGAGCCCGCCGTCGGGGCCGGGAACCGCGCCCTTGACCAGCAGGAGGTTCCGCTCCGCATCGGCCTGCACGATCTCGAGGTTCAGCACGGTCACGCGCTGGCTCCCCTGGTGACCGGCCATGCGCATGCCCTTGAACACGCGGCTCGGCGTGGCGCACGCGCCGATCGAGCCGGGCGAGCGGTGTTTGCGCTGGGTGCCGTGCGACGAGCCCAGACCTGCGAACCCGTGCCGCTTCATCGGACCCGAGAATCCCTTGCCTTTGGAGACGCCGACCACGTCGGCTCGCTCGCCCACGCTGAACACGTCGGCGCGGATCTCCTGTCCCGGCGTGTAGCTCGAGGCATCGTCGGTACGCAGCTCGACGACGTAACGACCGGGCTGGCCCCCGTTCGCGTCGAAGTGACCCTGCATGGGCTTGGTGACCCGGCCGCTGCGGGGCTCGACGAACGCGAGCTGCACGGCGTCGTAGCCGTCGGTCTCCTTCGTCTTGACCTGCGCGACGAAGCAGGGACCGGCCTTGATCACCGTCACGGGAACGGCCCGTGTCTCTTGGAAGATCTGGGTCATGCCCAGCTTCTCCCCCAGGATGCCTTTGATCTCAGTCATCGCCTCTACAACTTGATCTCGATGTCGACCCCGGCGGACAGGTTCAGGCGCTGGAGCTCCTGGACCGTCTTGGAGGTCGCGTCCACGATGTCGATCAGCCGCTTGTGCGTGAGCATCTGGAAATGCTCACGCGAGTCCTTGTACTTGTGGGGCGAGCGGATGACCGTATAGATGGAACGCTCGGTCGGCAGCGGCACCGGACCGACCACCTTCGCCCCCGTGCGGGTGACGTGCTCGACGATGTCGCGCGCGGCGACGTCGAGCATCCGGTGGTCGTACGCCCGGAGCTTGATGCGGATCTTGGGACCTGCCATCCGGCGTTCCTTCTTTCCTCGTCGTCTCGTTACTTGATGATCTTGGTGACTCGGCCGGCGCCCACGGTGCGTCCGCCCTCGCGGATCGCGAAGCGCAGTCCCTCTTCCATGGCGATGGGGGCGATCATCTCGACCACCATCTCCACGTTGTCCCCGGGCATCACCATCTC
>JANLXF010000032.1:0-19870 GCA_031364965.1 Actinomycetes bacterium
CGTTGTTTGCGTGCTCGCCGTGCCGTCAATCCCGGCGCCGGGATCGCAGGACCGCCGTGATCTGCTGCTCCGCTACGGGTCGTTCGTCGACGCCCTGCACGGCACGTACGTCACCGCCGCCGACATGAACACCGGGCCCGCCGATCTCGATATCGTCCGGGAAGTCACCCCGCACGTGATGGGCACCAGTCCCGAACGAGGCGGGGCAGGGGACTCCGGTGGAGCGACGGCGACCGGCGTGTTCCACGCGATCGTGGCCAGCGCCGCCCACGCGTTCGGCGATCCCTCGCTCACGGGTCGCTCCGTCCTCGTCCAAGGGGTGGGGTCGGTGGGTGAGCGGCTGGCCCGGCTGCTTGCGGAAGCCGGCGCCACGCTCGTGCTCTCCGATATCGACGACGGGCGAGTCGCCTCGCTCGCGAACGAACTGGGAGTAACGAGCGTCCCCGCAGCTACCGTGCCCGACATCCCGTGCGACGTCTTCGCGCCGTGCGCGACGGGCGGGGTGCTCAACGTCGAGACGATCCCGCGGCTCGCGTGCCGGGTCGTGGCCGGCGCCGCGAACAACCAGCTGGGCACCCCCCAGGATGCCGGCCGCCTTTCGGCACGGGGGATCCTCTACGCCCCCGACTACGTCGCGAACGCCGGGGGCGTGATCCACCTGGCGGGGTACGAAGCCCTCGGGTGGGACGACGAGCAGGTATCGCGGCGGCTGGAGGGGATCGGCGAAACCCTCCGGGAGGTCTTCACGAAGGCCGAGCGCGACGGCATCACGACGGCCGAGGCCGCCGATCGGATCGCGCGCGCGAGGATCGCCGCGGCGGGCGTGTGACGTCGAGATCCGCGAGCTCGGGCCGGACCCAACCCCCCGGCTAGACGAACGGCCTTTCCTGGCCGGCCTCGGCCAAGCCGATCAGCAGCCCGCCGCCCAGGAGCGCGTCCGCGGCACCCGCCGCCCACCACGGCCAGGCGGCGACGCCGTCGGGAAGTCCGACCAGCGCGTGCAGTACGAACACCGTCGCGGCCCCGATCTCGAGGACCGCGAACGCCCACGACCACCACCAGACGTCATCGAGCTTCTGCGAGACCAGGACCATCAGGAGCGCCAGCACCACGCTCATGACCCCGATCGTTCGGAGCCACACCGGGTCGCCGAGGGCCGGCTGACGCATCACGCTCTCGACGAGCCACCGGGGGGCGGCGATCGCCAGTAGGCCCCCCACGGCCCACAGGACCGCCTGCGCCTTGAGGATCCGTCGCAGAAGCTTCACAACCGTGCATCCTCTCAGCTTGGTCGGGCTTCTGACCGGGTTGATACGATGACCGAACCGCGCGGATACGCCGTGAAACCGGCGCGCCCGCAACGATTTCAGGCTCCCCACCTTTCGGAAGGACGCACGCATGCAACAAGGTCCCAGGGTCGCGGTCATCGGGCTCGACTGCGGAACCCCGAAGCTCCTGTTCGACGATCTCCACGCCGAGGTACCGAATATCGCCAAGCTGATGGGCGAGGGCATGTACGGCGACCTTGCCTCGATCACGCCTCCGATCACCGTGCCGGCGTGGGCTTGCGCGATGACCGGTCGAGTACCCGGCCAGCTCGGCATCTACGGCTTCCGGAATCGCAAGGACACGTCCTACGACGGGTTGTCGATCGCGCATTCGGGCTCGATCAAGGCGAACGCCGTCTGGGACGACCTCGGCGCCCAGGGCAAGCGGTCGGTCCTGATCGGCGTGCCACCCTCGTTCCCGCCGCCCAAGGAGTTCCCCGGCTGGCGGGTGGGCTGTTTCCTGACGCCGCCCTCGGCCACCAGCTGGGCGTATCCGCAGGCGCTCGAGGTCGAGATCGAGGAAGAGCTCGGCGGCGCCGGGCAGTACATCTTCGACATCCCGAACTTCCGTGAGGCGGGCTTCGACGTCGCGCTCGACCAGGTCTTCAAGATGACCGAGCGGCGCTTCCAGGTGGGCCGCCGGCTGATCCAGAACAAGCCGTGGGACTTCTTCATGCTGTGCGACATCGCCCCCGACCGCCTGCACCACGTGTTCTGGCAGTACTACGACCCGCGGCACCCTCTCTACGAGCCGGGGAACAAGTACGAGCAGGTGTTCCAGGAGTACTACCGATTCCTCGACCAGCAGGTCGGGTCGCTCATGGAGCTGATCCCCGACGACGCCGTCACGATGGTGATGTCGGACCACGGCGCCCGCCCGATGATGGGCGGCCTGTGCTTCAACGACTGGCTGATCCAGGAGGGCTACCTCACCCTCGCGGAGACGGTCGGCAGGCCGACGCCGATCAAGGACGCGAGCATCGACTGGAGCCGGACCGTGGCCTGGGGCGACGGCGGCTACTACGGCCGTCTCTTCCTGAACGTGAAGGGCCGCGAGCCGCAGGGGATCGTGGAGCCCTCCCAGTACGAGGCGGTGCGGGACGAGCTGATCGCCAAGCTCGAGGCCGCTCTCGGCCCCGACGGCACGCCGCTGGGCACGAAGGTCCATAAGCCGCAGGACGTCTACCCCGAGGTCAACGGCATCGCGCCCGACCTGATCGTCTACTTCGGCGACCTGGAGTGGCGGTCGGTGGGGGCGGTGGGCAACAAGAGCCTCTACACCTACGAGAACGACACCGGCCCCGACGGGGCGAACCACGACCGCGACGGCATCTTCATCATGAAGGGCCTCGCGGGGCAGCGAACGGGCAAGGTCGACGGGCTCAACCTCGTCGACGTCGGCCCGTCGATCCTTTCCATCTACGGCATCGAGGCGCCGAACGGCGCCGTCGGAAGGAGCTTCCTCACGTGACCGAAAGCAAGGGCTTCACCGTCTGGTTCACCGGCCTGTCCGGTTCGGGCAAGTCGACGATCGCCGAGATGCTCTACCACGAGTTCCAGGCGCGCGACCTGAAGACCGAGATCCTCGACGGCGACGAAGTGCGTAAGAACCTGTCCAAGGGGCTCGGGTTCTCCAAGGAGGACCGGGACACGAACATCATGCGGATCGGGTTCGTGGCCGACCTGCTCACGCGCAACGGCGTGGCGACGATCTGCTGCCCGATCAGCCCCTACAAGGAGACACGCGACGCCTGCCGAGCGCAGATCGGTGAGTTCGTCGAGGTCTACGTGCACGCCACGGTCGCCGAGATCGCCGCGAACCGGGACCCCAAGGGTCTCTACAAGAAGGCCTTGGCCGGCGAGATCACCGGCTTCACCGGCGTGGACGACCCCTACGAGGTACCCGAGAACCCCGAGCTCGTGGTCGACACGGAGGCGCAGACCCCCGAGGAGTCGCTCCAGGCCGTGCTCACGCGCCTGAAGGAGCTCGGGCGGATCGAGGACGACACCGTGATGGTCACCGGCGACCGGCTGCATTCGGGCCTGACCGACCTCCGGGTGGCCGACACCGGCCACGTCGTCAAGGAGGCCTGACCCCGCCGCGTTGAGTTCGACGCGACCGCCGAGCCGCCCCGGAACCCGGGTCCGGCGCCGGTGGTACCCTTCACCCATGTAGGGAGTGACGCCCATCCGGAAACGGGTGGGCGTTCTGCGTTTCCGGGGCAGGCACGACGTGGGGGAGCGGATGGAATTCGAGATCGGGATCGGCAAGACCGCCCGCAGGGCGTACGGATTCGACGAGGTCGCGATCGTGCCGTCGAGGCGCACGCGCGACCCCGAGGACGTGAGCATCGAGTGGGAGATCGACGCGTATACCTTCCCGCTGCCGATGATGGCGAGCGCGATGGACGCCGCGGTCTCGCCCGCGACGGCGATCGCGATCGGGAAGCTGGGCGGCCTCGCCTGTCTGAACCTCGAGGGCCTGTGGACCCGGTACGAGGATCCCGAGCCGATCTATGAGGAGATCGCGGAGCTCTCCGACGAGAAGGCCACGCGCCGGATGCAGGAGCTCTACGCGGAGCCGGTCAAGGAGGAGTTGATCGGACGGCGCGTCGAGGAGATCAAGGCGGGTGGCGTCACGAGCTGCGCCTCGCTCACCCCGCAGCGCGTCGAGAAGTATGCGCCGATCGTGCTGGCCGCCGGGCTCGACATCCTGGTGATCCAGGGGACGGTTGTCTCGGGTGAGCACGTCTCGACCCAGCACGAGCCCCTCAACCTGAAGAAGTTCATCCCCGCGTTCGACATCCCCGTCATGGTGGGCGGGTGCGCTTCGTACTCCACCGCGTTGCACCTGATGCGTACCGGCGCCGTGGGCGTGCTCGTGGGGGTCGGGCCGGGGAACGCCTGCACCACGCGCGGTGTGCTCGGGGTCGGCGTACCGCAGGCGACCGCGATCGCCGATGCCGCGGCGGCCCGCCGAGAGCACCAGCACGAGACCGGTCGGTACTGCCATGTGATCGCCGACGGCGGCATGCGCACCGGTGGGGACATCGCCAAGGCGATCGCGTGCGGCGCCGACGCCGTCATGATCGGCTCGCCGATGACCCGGGCGTACGAGGCACCCGGCCGCGGCTACCACTGGGGGATGGCCACGTTCCACCCGACGCTCCCACGCGGTGCGCGCGTGAAGACCCAGCAGGTCGCCTCGATCGAGGAGATCCTCACCGGGCCGGCGCACGAGAACGACGGCACGTTCAACCTGTTCGGGGCGCTCGCGGCGTCGATGGCCACCACCGGCTATCAGTCGATCAAGGAGTTCCAGAAGGCCGAGCTCGTGATCGCGCCATCGATCAAGACCGAAGGCAAGACGTATCAGAACGCCCAGCGCGTCGGCATGGGTCATTAGGTGACGCACGAAGCTCCTCGTCCGATCCTGGTGCTCGACCTCGGGGCGCAGTACGCGCAACTGATCGCACGGCGTGTCCGCGAGGCGCACGTGTATTCCGAGATCGTGGCCCATGACGCCACGGCCGACGAGCTCCGCGCGAAGCGGCCCGCCGGGATCATCCTGTCGGGCGGGCCGGCAAGCGTGTACGAGCCCGACGGTCCACAGGTCGATCCGGCGCTGTTCGAGCTCGGTGTGCCCGTCTTGGGGATCTGCTACGGGCACCAGCTCATGGCGCGCACGCTCGGCGGTGAGGTGGCCGCCACCGGCCAGCGCGAGTACGGAGGGACGCGGCTCCACGTGGAGCCCGGGTCCCGGCTCCTCCAGGACTTCCCCGAGGAAGACACGGTCTGGATGAGTCACGGCGACGCCGTCACGCGCGCTCCGGAAGGGTTCCGGGTCACGGCCATCACGGACCAGATCCCGATCGCGGCGATGGAGGATCCCGAGCGGGGCTTCTACGCCGTCCAGTTCCACCCGGAGGTGTCGCACACGCCCCACGGCCAGGACGTGATGAAGCGATTCCTGTACGAGGGCTGCGATCTGCTGCCCGACTGGACCCCGACCAACATCATCGACGACGCCGTGGAGCGGATCCGTGCCCAGGTCGGCGACGCCGACGTGCTCTGCGCCCTCTCGGGCGGAGTCGATTCCGCGGTCGCGGCCCTGTTGGTGCATCGAGCGGTGGGGACCCAGCTCACCTGCGTCTTCGTCGATCACGGCATGAACCGCGAAGGGGAACCCGATCAGGTCGAGGAGACGTTCGGGCGCCATTTCCACATCCCGCTTGTGCACGTGAAAGCCGCCGACCGGTTCCTCGCCACGCTCGCCGGGGTGAGCGACCCGGAGACCAAGCGCAAGGCTATCGGCGAGGAGTTCATCCGCGTCTTCGAGGAGGTCGCGCGCGAGCACACGGGCGCGAGGTTCCTCGTGCAGGGCACGCTCTACCCGGACGTGATCGAGTCGGGATCCAAGACCGCCGCCAACATCAAGAGCCACCACAACGTGGGGGGCCTGCCCGACGACATGGACTTCGAGCTCGTGGAGCCGCTGCGCGACCTGTTCAAGGACGAGGTGCGCCAGGTCGGTGCGGAGCTGGGGCTCCCGGAGGAGATCACGCAGCGCCAGCCGTTCCCCGGGCCGGGGCTCGCGGTGCGCATCGTGGGCGAGGTGACGGCCGACAATCTCACGAAGGTGCGGGGTGCCGACCACATCGTGCGCCAGGAGATCAAGCGCGCCGGGCTCGACCGCGAGACGTGGCAGGCCTTCTGTGTGCTCCTGGCCGACGTGAAGAGCGTGGGCGTGATGGGCGACGGACGCACCTACGAGACGCCGGTCGTGATCCGTGCGGTCACGAGCGAGGATGCGATGACCGCCGATTGGGCCAAGCTCCCGTACGACGTGCTCGACGCGATCTCGAGCCGGATCATCCGTGAGGTCCCCGGCGTGAACCGGGTTGCCTACGACATCACGAGCAAGCCGCCGGGCACGATCGAGTGGGAGTAGCGCCCGGCGTCAGACGCGCGACGCGGTGACGATCAATCGTTCGTAGCTCGCGTACACCGGGTTGCAGGTCGTGAGCACGAGGGTCGGCTCTTCGGTCTGCGCCAGGACGCGTCCCGAGCCCTGCTCCGGGATCACGAAGACCCGGTCGATCCGATAGCGGAACGTCCCGTACTCGGTGCGCAGGATGACCTGGTCGCCGGGTCGCAGCTCATTGAGCTTGAAGAACGGGTGGAGGTAGGTCGTGCGGTGACCCGCGATCCCCACGCGGCCGCCGTCGTCCCACGGGTCGGCGGTGTCGGTGTAGTGCCCCGGACCCTGTTTGAGGCGCTCGGTCCCCGTCCCTTGCACGACCATGAAGTTCAGGCCGATCTCGGGGATCACGAGCTGCGCGTACGCCTGACCGAGCGGCACCGGTTGGGAGCCGGGCGGGTGGCCGGGGTCTTCTTGAGCGACGAACCCGGTCCGCAGCCGATCCTGCGCGTGAGCCGTTTCGATGCCTGTGCCCCAGAGCAGCCATCCCACGTACCCCCCGATGCCGGAGGCCACCAAGAGGCACGCGACCCCGAACCAGTGGACAACGGCGGCCCACCCACGGCGTCGCCGGCGGGGGGGCGCGGTCGTGCCCAGCGGGTCGAACGGGCCCTCCGCGAAGGTGGTGTCGCTCATTCCGGCATCGGCTCAAGGGTAGTCGAGCTCTCACGGGACCACTCGACCTAGGCGCGCCGCCCGGCCTAGGGCAGGAGTCTGCGAAATCATCCCCTGCCTTGCGGCTCCTAGGTCGATGCTCGTAGGGTGCGATGACCGATATCTCACGCAAACGGTCCTCGGCTTCGTGCCGGCCTGAAAGGGAGGAACACAGATGCGCAAGGGCTTCGCCCTCGTCTTGGCGGTCGCCGTCGCCCTGCTTCCCGGGGTCGCGATCGCCGGGCCGTACTCACCTGATCCTTCATATCAAGCCGATGCCGTCGTCCGCGACGCCAAGTTCGGGAACGGCGCGATCTACCTGGGAGGAGAGTTCACCCACATGCGGCCCGCCGGCGCGGCGGCCGGCACGAACGAGGTCGTGCGCAACCACGCGGCCGCGATCGACGAGGGAAGCGGGGCTCTGCTGCCGTGGAATCCGAACGTGAACGGCACGGTCTACAGCGTGTTGGTGGACGGAGACACCGTCTACCTCGCCGGCAAGTTCACGAGCGTCGATGGTGTGAGTCGCGCGAACCTCGCAGCGGTCGACGCTACGACGGCCGCGGTGAAGTCCTGGAACCCGAGGGCCGGCGGCGTCGTGCGCACGATCGTCAAAGGTCCCAACGGGAACCTCTTCATCGGCGGTGGTTTCGGCTCGGTGAACGGGCAGAGCCGCCGGCGCCTCGCTCAGGTCACACCGAGCGGCAGCGTCACGTCCTGGTCGGTGAACGTCGGCCAGGTGTCGGGATTCGCCTGTCCGCCGCGCTGCGAGCCGACGGTCTTCACGATCGATTTCTCCGATGACGGGGACACGGTGTTCTTCGGCGGTCATTTCGGGCTCGTGAACGGCGTCTCGCGCAACGAGGTCGCGGCTGTCTCGATCAACAACGGGTCGACGCTGCTGCCGTGGGATCCCGACGTCTACGCGCCGGCGAACTGCCCCGATTGCCAGACGAACGAGACGAGCCGCGTCTACCACCTGATCATCACGTCGAACAAGGCCTACATGTGCGGCGGGTTCTGGAACGTCTGGAACCAGTCCAAGCGCGCGTTCAACATCCTCGTGACGAACCTCACGACGGGCCAGCCCGACCCGACGTTCGCGGCCGGAGACGACGGGGACACGCCGGGCTGCGAGCTCCGGGGCGGGGTGCTCTACTTCGGCGGCCACTTCAACTACGTGGGGCCGATCTGCTCGCCGAACCCCCCGGCCGGCAAGAACGCGACGAAGTGCACGGCCGACAACGGCTCGATCACCCGCCATCACGTGGCGGCGGTTGACGCCACGACCGGCCAGCTCCTCGGATGGGACGCGAACGCGAACTCGAACCACGGTGTCTGGTCGATCCAGAGCGGCCCGAACGGCCAGATGGCCTTCACGGGCTACTTCACGACGATCGGCGGAAGCAAGCAGCAGATGATCGCGAAGTACTCGGCCTCGCACCTGATCTGATCCGAAACCGGGCCGGGCGGACCGTCGGACCGCCCGGCCCGGGGATCACCAGGACCGGCCAACTCCGGGCCTTCCGGTCGGCGGCCCCCTCTATGATGCGGGGGTGTTCGACGTCTCCCCCCTGGTCGAGGGGCTCAACGACATCCAGCGAGAAGCAGTCCTCCACACCGAGGGTCCGGTCCTCATCGTGGCCGGCGCCGGCTCGGGCAAGACCCGGGCGCTCACCCACCGCATCGCCTACCTGATCCGCGAGAAGGACCTGGCGCCGGGTGCGATCCTCGCGATCACCTTCACGAACAAGGCCGCGCGAGAGATGGCGGAGCGCGTGGAAAGCCTCGTGGGAGGCCGTGTGGCGCACGGCATGTGGATCCTCACCTTCCACTCGATGTGCGCACGGATCCTTCGTCGGGAGCACACGCATCTGGGGATACCGAGCGCCTTCACGATCTACGACGACGGCGACACCGAGCGCCTGATCTCGAGCATCTGCAAGGAGTTCGACCTGGATCTCAAGCGATACCCTCCGCGGGCGATCGCGAGCGCGATCGGCAAGGCCAAGGATCGGGTGCTCTCGCCGGGCGAGTTCAAGGCCATGACGAGCAATCCCTACGAGGAGACGGTGGCCTCGGTCTACGAGGCCTACGAGCGCCGCAAGCGCGAGGCGGGCGCCCTCGACTTCGACGACCTGATCTCGGAAACCGTCCGGCTGTTCCGCGACCACCCGCAGGTGCTCCACCACTACCAGGAGCGCTTCAAATACGTGATGGTCGACGAATACCAGGACACGAACCGCGCCCAGTACGAGCTCGTGAACCAGCTCGCGGCGGCCCACCACAACGTGTGCGTGGTGGGCGACGCCGATCAGGGCGTGTACTCGTGGCGCGGGGCCACGATCCAGAACATCCTCGACTTCGAGCGCGACTACCCCGAGGCGAACGTCTTCTTGATGGAGCAGAACTACCGCTCCACCCAGAACATCCTCGCCGTGGCGAACGCGCTGATCGAGAAGAACCAGATGCGCAAGCCCAAGACCCTGTGGACCGAGGCGGGCAACGGCGAGCTCTCGGTCCACTACCGGGCGCAAGATGAGCACGAGGAGGCGATGTGGGTCGCGTCCGAGATCGAACGGCTGCGCGAAACCGAGGGCTACCGCTTCCGCGACGTCGCGATCTTCTACCGGACGAACGCGCAATCCCGCGTGCTCGAGGACATCTTCATGCGATCGGGCACGCCGTACCGGGTCTTCGGCGGCGTGCGGTTCTACCAGCGCCGCGAGATCAAGGACGTGGTCGGGTACCTGCGGCTCCTGCTGAACCCGCAGGACGTGATCAGCTTCCGCCGGGTCGTGAACACGCCGAAGCGCGGGATCGGCGACGCCACGGTGGCGGCGCTCGAGTCGTTCGCGCGTGACGAGGGGATCACGATCCTGGACGCCTGCCTCCGGGTCGACGAGATCTCGGTGCTGGCCGCGCGCGCGAAAGGTGCGGTGGCCGGTTTCGTGCACATCATGGTCGCGATCCAAGGCCATCTCGACGACGGTGCGGGCCCCGCCCGCATGGTGGAGTTCGCGGCCCAAGAGTCGGGATACCTCGCCGAGCTCGAGGAGGAGCGGTCGGTCGAGGCGCAGGGCCGGATCGAGAACATCCAGGAGCTGTCGGGCGTGGCGGCCGAACTGCTCGCGCGCGAGCCCGACGCCGGCCTCGAGGGATTCCTCGAGCAGCTGTCGCTCCTGGGTGAGCAGGACGAGTACGAAGAGGACGACTCGCAGGTGACGCTCATGACGCTGCACATCGCCAAGGGGCTGGAGTTCCCGATCGTGTTCATCGTCGGCATGGAGGACGGGGTGTTCCCGCACTTCCGCTCGATGACCGACGCGGCCCAGCTCGAGGAGGAGCGGCGGCTCGCGTACGTGGGCGTGACACGGGCGCGCGAGCGTCTCTACCTCACGAACGCCTGGAGCCGCACCCTCTTCGGACAGTCGCAGTACAACCCTGAATCCCGCTTCCTGAAGGAGATCCCCGAGCATCTGGTCGAACGGCGGGAGGGCGAGGCCGCGAGCCGGCGGAGCCGCGGTGCTGCGGGCGCCGGGTCGGGCGGGGCCCCCCGGGGTGCGCGAGGCGGCGGCGGGCACACCGTGCTCGGCCTCCCGGGGCGCGAGCGGGAGATGGTGCCCGCTCGCGACTGGACCCCCACGCCCGCCGGGGTGCCCAAGCGCGACGTACCGGCGATCTCGGCGGGCGACACCGTGTTCCACGACACGTGGGGCGAAGGGGTCGTGCTAGACGTCTCGGGCGACGGCGACGGCGCGGTGGCCGCGGTGGCGTTCCGCGAGGTGGGGGAGAAGCGGGTGCTGCTCGCCTACGCCCCGCTCAAGAAGGCCCCCGACTGAGTCCCGCGCCCCGTCAGCGGAAGATCGCGAAGTACCCGGCGACCAGGATCACGATGCCGGCCACGAGCGGCGCGATCACCCAGGCGAGTCCGAGCCGGCCACGGTAGGGGCCGAGGGTCCCGACCTTGGTGGTGGGCTTGAGGCCCGGCGGGCGGATCTGCACCTTCTTCGGCATCGCTCTCGAGTATAGGAGCGGACCGTGACGGCCTAGCGACCGAGTCGCTCCAGGACGTTCAGTGTGATGCGTTCGACGCTCGGATCGCCCAGCCCGTCGGTCCAGTCGGTACACCCGGCGTTGAAGACCGTGCCGCCGCCGGGGGTGGTGAACACGGCGACGACGGCGTGGTTGTGGCGCAGGTGGTCGAGGTGCGCCGCCCAGTCGCCGCCGTGGATCGACATCGCGACGGACTCGAGCTCGCCCGGCTCGTGGGCGTAGCGGCTCGGCTGCTCGTGCTGGGTCCAGAGCTTCGCGGGGGCGGTCGCGAGCACCTCGAGCGTCTCGGGCGCCCCGTCGGCGTGCGTGGGCACCGGGAGCCCGTCGACCAGGGTCAGCTCGCACCCGTCGACCTCGTACGCGACGATCGCGTCCGCGAGGCCCAGGGCGTCGCCGTACGCGAGGTCGGCGCCCTCGAAGGCCCAGTGGTCGGGCCGCCACACCGTGTAGGCGCCGCTCGCCTTGGGCACGCCGAGCCCGTACCTCGAGTAGCCGCCCCGCGAGAACGAGAGCCCGGTCGTGGAGAACTCGGGCCAGCCGATCCGTCGGTCCACCCACGCGCTCGTGAGGAACCGCTCGTCGGGCGTGCCGAGCACGGGGTCCTGGGCGGCGCCGTACTTGTACCCCACCATGTGCCGGCGGTCGTCCTCGAACCGGACCTGCCAGTAGCAGGTGTTCCCGCTGAAGAAGGCGGCGTTCCCGCCGGCGCCCGTGAACCGTTCGACCGTCTCGCGCATGTCCCACGACCAGTACTCGTCGTGGCCGACCGACAGCAGCATCCGCCGGCCCTCGAGGAGGTCCGGGTGTGCCTCGAGGTCCTGCGAGATCGCCATGTCGACGCGATAGCCGTTCGCCTCGGCCCACCGGAACATCGGGCGCTCCCAGTTCCACCAGCCCGCCCCGCCGCTCCACACCGAGAGGCCGAGCGGCTCGGCCCACTCGAAGAACCAGAGCGCCTCACGGTCGGGCTGGGGCTGGGACTTGCGGCGGTGCGGCTCGGGCTTCACGAGGAACCCGGGTGCCATCGGACGTTCGAACGAGACCCGCGTCCCGCCGGTGTAGAGCGAGGGACCGCCCCAGTCGTTGTACGCGTTCCAGGTCGCGGTGCTGAGGACCATCAGGATCGGAGCGGGCTCGGTGTCGGGCGCGGACCGGACGACGAGGAAGGCATCGGCGTGCTGATCGCCCGAAGTGACCGTCACCGCGTAGTAGCCCGAACGCCAGTCGGTGCCGACCGGGATCTCGAGGACAGCGGGCCAGTCACACCCATGCGAGGAAGCGTCGTCCGGGGTGACCTGGAAGGCGCCGGCCGCCTCCCCGCGCCAGACCGTCTCGCGCTCGGCCCCGTCCCGGGCTACCTCGATCTGGACGGTCGGCGCGGCTGACGACAGGTGGAGCGCGACCGGCTCGCCCGGCACCACGGACTGGGGCCAGCAGTACGCCTCGATCATGTCGGCAGTCTAGGTGACCCATCAGGCGATCCTCGGTCGACGCCGCCTGGGCCAAGGTCCGCCCCCGGGGCACCTCAGCCCGTTCGTTAGACTGCCCGGGCCATGGCCGGGACGCATCGAGTTATCGTCGCGAAGCCGGGTCTCGACGGGCACGACCGCGGGGCCAAGGTGGTCGCGCGCGCCCTTCGCGACGCCGGCTTCGAGGTGATCTACACCGGCCTGCACCAGACGCCCGAGCAGATCGCGGAGACCGCGATCCAGGAGGACGCCGACGCGGTCGGGCTCTCGAGCCACTCGGGGGCGCACATGACGCTCTTCCCCAAGGTCGTGGCGGCGCTGCAGGAACGAGGCGCCGGCGACATCTTGGTCTTCGCGGGCGGGGTCATCCCCGCCGACGACATCGCGGCGCTCGAGGCGGCCGGCATCGAGAAGGTCTTCACCCCGGGCGCGTCCACCGTCGACATCGCCGCGTGGCTCACCGACCGGCTCTCCTGAAGGGACACCTCACACGTGGATCTCTACGAGCATCAAGGCAAGGAGCTCTTCCGGGCGCAGGGGATCGCCACCCCACGCGGGATCGTGGCCAGGTCCGCCGCCGAGGCCGCCGCGGCGACCGCCGAGCTCGGTGGGAAGTCGGTCGTGAAGGTCCAGGTGCAGGTCGGGGGCCGCGGCAAGGGCGGCGGTGTCGTGCTGGTCGACTCGCCCGAGCGAGCGGCCGAGGAGGCCGCCCGGATGCTGGGCACCGACTTCAAGGGTCATCAGGTCACGCAGGTGCTCTGCGAAGAGCTGCTCCCGATCGCCCAGGAGTACTACACGTCGATCCTGCTCGATCGGTCGACCGGCGATTACCTCGCGATGATGACCGCCGAAGGCGGCATGGACATCGAGGAGCTCGCACGGTCCCGTCCGGAGGCGCTCCGCCGTGTGCACGTCGACGCGATGCTCGGGGTGCGGGCGTTCCACGTGCGGGAGCTGACGGGGTGCCTCCCGGTCGAGGCCCGCGAGGGCGCGAGCGACGTGCTCCGCCGGATGTACGCGCTGATCCAGGAGCGCGACGCGACGCTCGTCGAAGTCAACCCGCTCGTGCTGCTCGAGGATGGCCGCGTCGTCGCGCTCGACGCGAAGGTGACGATCGACGACAACGCGCTCTTCCGCCACGAGGACATCGACGCGATGCAGGCCGCCTTCCCGATCGACCCCGTGCAGGCTCGGGCGAACGAGAAGGGGCTGCAGTACGTGAAGCTCGAGGGCAACGTCGGGATCATCGGCAACGGCGCGGGGCTCGTGATGTCGACGCTCGACGTCGTGGCGCAGGCCGGCGCACATGCGGCGAACTTCCTGGATGTGGGAGGCGGCGCGAGCGCCGACCAGATGGCGACGTCGCTCGAGGTCGTGCTGAGCGACCCGGCGGTCAAGGCCGTATTCATCAACATCTTCGGCGGCATCACGCGGTGCGACCTGGTGGCCGAAGGGGTGCTGGGCGCGCTCGAGCGGGTCGAAGCGACCGTGCCGCTGGTGGTCCGCCTCGACGGGACGAACGCCGAGGAGGGCCGGCGGATCCTCGCCGAGGCAGCGCATCCGCGGATCGTGCCTGCGGCCACCATGCTGGAGGCAGCCGAGCGGGCCGCCGCCTTCGCGAACGGGGCGGCGGCATGAGCATCCTGGTCGGCGCCGATACGAGGCTCGTGGTGCAGGGCCTCACCGGGAAGGAAGGCACGTTCCACACGCTGCGGAACCGCGCGTACGGCACGCAGGTGGTGGCGGGCGTCACCCCCGGCAAGGCGGGGCAGGACGTGGAGGGCATCCCCGTCTACGACACGGTGGCCGACGCCGTGCGCGAGGCCGGCGCGAACACCTCGATGATCTTCGTGCCACCGCGGTTCGCGGCCGAGGCGATCCTGGAATCGGCCGACGCGGGCGTCGCCCTGGTCGTGTGCATCACCGAGGGCATCCCCGTCAAGGACATGGCGCTCGTCCACAGCTACCTGAAGGGCCGCGACACCACGCTGATCGGCCCCAACTGCCCCGGGGCGATCTCGCCGGGGGTGGCCAACGTCGGGATCATCCCGCCCGAGGTCTGCCTGCCGGGTCGCGTCGGGTTCGTGAGCCGCTCGGGGACGCTCGTGTATCAGATCGTGCACGAGCTCACGCAGCGCGGGATCGGGCAGTCGACGTGTGTCGGCATGGGCGGCGACCCGGTGCACGGGATCGGGTTCATCGAGGCGCTCGCTGCGTTCGAGGCCGACCCCGAGACCGACCTGATGATCATGACCGGCGAGATCGGCGGCGACGACGAGGAGCGAGCGGCCGCCTACATCGCGGCGCGCGTGACGAAGCCCGTCGTGGCGTACATCGCGGGCTTCGAGGCGCCGCCCGGTAAGCGCATGGGGCACGCCGGGGCGATCGTGACCGGTTCCCAGGGCACCGCGGCCGCCAAGGCCGAGGCCCTCGAGGCGAACGGCGTCCGCGTGGCGCGGACGCCGAGCCAGGTCGCCGAGCTCGTACAGGACGCCCTGGCGTGACCGGCGACGCGGGTCGCGCGCGCGGCCCGCTCGTGACCGCGCTCGTGCGCGGCACGCTGGCCTTCGTCGGGGTTGCGCTCGCGGGTCAGGCGATCGCGTTCGTCCTGTACGCGGTGTCGGGGCTGTATCGGCCGTGGTCGTGGGTGAAGATCGGCCTGCTCTACGTGCTGTCGTTCTGCGGGGTGGCGGTCGATGTGACCGTCCCGGTCCTGGGCTCGGCCCCGTACCGGGTGCGCCTGGCGCTGATGGTGGGCTCGCTGGCGGTCGTGGGAGCCGGCTACTTCGCCGGCCGTGCGGTCGTGCGGTCGATGACGGAGCCATCGGGCCGGTCCAGCGGGGACCTGCGGTCGGCCGCCGCATGGGGCGCCGCCCCGGCGGTGCCCTTCGCGTTGCTGGCCGGGTGCTCGTCGCTTCTCGTCTCCCTGCGGTTCCCCGACAACGAGATCGAGCGGCTCAGGCCGGTGTCGTGGGAGGCGTTCGTGCTCCCCTTGCTGCTGGTGGCTGCGGCGGGATGTGCCGGCGGCGCGGCGGCGTTCTTCCGCGAGCGGCCGTCGAGGGCGAGCGAGGCGGCGGCGGGGGGGTGGCGGATGTTCGTCACGGCCCTGCTCCTGGCGTTCGCCGGCGTGCTGGTCCTCGCGGCGCTCGAGCCGGGCGTGACGAACGGCTACGCGCGGGGTCTCAAGGACATGGGGGTGCGAGGCGCGGTGCTGTTCGGGCACCATCTCCTGGCCTTGCCGAACCAGTCGCTCGACGTGCTGGCGCCCTCGATGGGCGGTGCGGCCGAACTCGCCGTGCAGGGCGACCTCACCGAGCTGACCCTGGGCGGCGTCGACGCCGGCCCCGTGATCGGGGGCCTCGCAGGCGCCGGGGATGCCGCGCGGGGCGTGGACTTCCCCCCCGGCTACCTGTGGTTCCTGGCGATCCCCGCGGTCGCGACCGTGACCGGCGGATGGAGGGCCGCCCGGGGCGTGAGCGGGGTCCGGGAGCGCGCGAGCAGGGGGGCGGCGGCCGGGTTGGTGTTCGCGGTCCTCGTGACCGCGGGTTCGGCGATGGCGACCCTCGCCGTGTCGAACCCGTCGGGGTGGCGCGGCCACCTCGGTCCTCGACCCGCGTCGACGGCGCTGCTCTCGCTCGCCTGGGGCGTCGCCGGCGGGGTGCTCGGCGCGCTGGTGGGGTCGGGGCCTCAGGCGGTCGGCGACGCGGAGCCCGAGCCCGAGGGGCCGACCTCCGCGTAGTGCTGCTCGATCGAGGTGTAGCGCCGCCACGCCGCGGCCCATCCCGCGTCGTCGCGAGCGAACTTCTCGATCGGCGTCTGCGGCGACTGACGGTCCCAGATACCGAAGAACGTGCGGCCGTATCCCAGCAGGTACCGCTGACCGGAGTGCGTGTACTGCTGGACGTCGTTGTCGACCGCACTGGTCGACGGAGCCGGGGCCTGGTCCATGCCGCCTCCGGCAGGGACCGCGACGTGGTTCGGCTCGAGGGCCGCGAAGCGCGTCCACGCCATGCGCCACCCCTCATCGGTGCGCGCGAAACGCTCGGCCGGCGTCGTCGGAGCCTGGCGATCCCAGATCCCGAAGAAGTCGGCCCCGTACCCGAGCACGTGGCGGTACCCGGAATGCGTGTACTTGACGTCGAGCGACGAGGTCGTGGGGGCCTGCGCGGACGGAGCGCTCTGCTCGACGACGGCCGGGGTGGTGGTGATCGTGGGCTCCGACAACGCGGACGCCTCGGGAGCCTTCTCGATCGTGGCATCGGAGGCCGCGGGTGCCGGCACGGTCAGGTCGCTCTGGCAGTACCGACACTTGATCGCGGCGTCCTGGATCTCTTCCGCGCAGTAGGGGCAGGTCTTCACGGTGGGTCCTTCCTCGTCCGATGCGCCCCTAGGCTAGCGGAACGGGGGACGCACGAGGCCCGGCCGACAGGCCGGGCCTCGTGCACGTCGGAGAGGGCGTCAGAGCTCGGTCGCGGGAGGCGGCGGCGCGACGACCGTGTCATCGGACTTGAAGTAGAGGAACGATGCGTAGGCCATGGCCGCGAGCAGGACGATGCCGATCCAGGCGCCGAACCCGGCGGACCACTCGCTGGTGAGCACGAGCAGGAACTTCAAGAGCCCGAAGACCACGACCGCGAAGCCCAGGTAGGCGGCCGCTTTGGCCCGCGAGACCGGCAGCTGCATGTTCATGTTCATGCTCGCGAGCTGCGACGCCTCGAACAGCAGCAGCACGATCAGCGCGATCCCCATCAGCAGGCCGAAGAACCCGCCGCTGCCGTTCCAGGCCGACGCGGAGGCGCACCCGATGTCGACCCCTTGGATGCCGAAGCACAGCCGTTGCCACGGAAGGAAGCTGTCGATCAGCAGCAGGATGCCCGTGATCAGCACTCCCTTGGTCGGCATCGACATCGATGCCATGTCGAAGCTCGGTTTCGAACCGCCCGGTGACTCCATCGCATGCTCCTTTCGCACGCACCTGGGCACGGTGCACAGGCGATGCCTGATTGAAGCAGGCTTACGGCCCGGGTCAATCACCTCCGGCGGTGAGCCTGGGTGGTGCCGCGGTAGCATGCCGCCAGATGGGAGGGCAGATCGCGGTGCTGGTGTCCGGTTCGGGCACGAACCTGCAGGCCCTCCTCGACGACTGGGTGATCGCGCCGCACATCGCGCTCGTGCTGTCGGATCGTCCGGGCGTGGGGGCGCTCGAGCGGGCCACGTCGCGGGGCGTCGAGTCCGTCGTCGTCGCGCCGTCGCCCGGCCCCGCCGACCGCGCGGGCTACACCGATGCCGTCCGAGATGCGTTGGTCGCCCGGTCGATCGACACCGTCGTGATGGCCGGCTACCTGCGGGTGCTCGGGGCCTCGTTCTTCGACGCGTTCCCCGGACGGGTGCTGAACGTGCACCCGGCCCTTCTGCCGTCGTTCCCCGGGGCGCATGCGGTGGCCGACGCGCTCGCATGGGGGGTCAAGGTCACCGGGGTCACCGTCCATCTCGTGGACGAAGAGGTCGATCACGGACCGATCGTGCTGCAGGAGGCGATCGAGGTGCGCGACGACGACACCTGGGACACGCTGGAGCCGCGGGTGCATGCCGTCGAGCACCGGCTGCTGCCCGCCGCCGTGCGGGCCTTGCTGGCGGACCGGCTGGTCGTGGAAGGCCGAAGCGTCCGGATCATCGAAGGGGAGTCATCACCGTGAGCGACACGACGCCCGTCCGGCGGGCCCTGCTGGCCGTATACGACAAGACCGGCGTGGTGGCGTTCGCCGGAGAGCTCGTGGCCCGCGGGGTGGCCATCGTCTCGAGCGGCGGCACGGCCGCCACTCTGCGCGAGGCCGGCCTGCCGGTCACCTCGGTGGAAGACGTCACGGGGTCGCCCGAGATGCTCGGCGGCCGCGTCAAGACGCTCCACCCGTCGATCCACGGCGGGATCCTCGCCGACCGCCGGCGACAAGATCACGCCGACCAGCTCGCCGCCCAGGGCATCGAGCCGTTCGACCTGGTGGCGGTGAACCTCTATCCGTTCCGCGAGACGGTGGCGGCCGGCGCGTCCTTCGAGGAGACGATCGAGCAGATCGATATCGGCGGCCCCGCGATGGTGCGCGCCGCGGCGAAGAACCACGCGAACGTCGGCGTGGTGGTCGACCCCGCCCGGTACGACGCGATCGTGGCCGAGCTCGACGCGCACGGGGGTCTCACGGCGGGGACCAGGCGGACCCTCGCGGCCGCGGCCTACGCGCATACGGCCGCCTACGACGCCGCGGTGGCGGGCTGGTTCGCGCAGCAGGAAGCCACCGGCGCCGGCGAGGCGAGCGGCGACCCCGAGGCGCTGCCGGCGTTCGTCGGGCTCGCGTACGAGAAGGTCGGCGACCTCCGGTACGGCGAGAACCCCATCAGCGCGGCGCGATCTATCGGGAGTCGGCATCCCCGGGGGTGCTCGGCGGCGCGAGCGTGCTCCAGGGCAAGGACATGTCGTTCAACAACTGGCTCGACGCGTACGCGGCGTACGAGCTCGTCGCGGCGATGCCCGAAGGCTCGGCGGTGATCGTGAAACACAACAACCCGTGCGGCGCGGCGGCCCGCGGGACGCTCGCCGACTCGTATCGCGCGGCGTTCGAGTGCGACACGGTGAGCGCCTTCGGCGGGATCGTGGCGTTCCACGGCGAGGTCGACGTCGATGCCGCGCGGGCGATGGCCGAGGTCTTCACCGAAGTGGTGATCGCGCCGTCGTATACCGCGTCGGCGAGCGCGGCCTTCTCCGAGCGGCAGAACCTGCGGGTCGTGGCGGCTGAGCTGCCCGGGGGGGCCGGTCTCGACGTGCGCCCGTTGCCCGGCGGCGCGCTCGTGCAGGACCGAGACCTCGCGACCGAGACGCGCGCCGACTGGAAGGTGGTTTCGAGCCGCGAGCCCACGGCTCAGGAATGGGCGGATCTCGAACTCGCGTGGACGATCGCGTGGCGCGTGAAGTCGAACACGATCGTGCTGGTCCGCAACGGGGCCACGGTGGGTGTGGGCGCCGGCCAGATGTCGCGGGTCGACTCCTCCTGGATCGCGACCCGGAAGGCGGGGGAGCGGGCGCAGGGAGCGGTGCTGTCGAGCGACGCCTTCTTCCCGTTCCCCGACGCTCTCGAGGTGGCGGCCGATGCGGGCTGCACCGCGGTGGTCCATCCGGGTGGCTCCAAGGGAGACGAGGACGTGCTGGCGGCGGCCGAGGCGCGCGGGATGGCGGTCGTCCTCACCGGGCGCCGTCACTTCCGGCACTGACCCTGGGCCCGTGGCCGGCGCCGACCCTCGGTCTTGGTCGGACCTTCGACCTCGGGGGTAGGATTCGCCGCGTGACCGCCCGGACCCTCGATGGCAGAGCCGTCGCAGCCCAGATCCGCTCG
>JANLXF010000140.1:0-2060 GCA_031364965.1 Actinomycetes bacterium
CGACTCGATCCGTATCTCCCCGGCGCTCAACTTCCGAGAAGACCAGGCGATCGCCGCACTCGAGATCTTCGAGGAAGCCGTCGCCGAGGTGGAAGCCGGGAGATAGGTCGTGACCTCGCTCGTAACCAGCCTGACGATCGACTGCGGAGACCCTCGAGCTGTCGCCGAGTTCTGGTGCACCGCGCTCGGGTACGTGGTCGACGAGGTCGACGACGAGGGCGCGATGATCGTCGATCCCACCGGCCGGCACTGGCCGATCCTGTTCCTGGCCGTGCCCGACACGAAGTCGACCAAGAACCGGTCGCACCTGGATCTGTCGCCGCCGACGACGATGGCCGCCGAAGTAGATCGCCTCATCACCGCGGGGGCTGCCCTCGTCCGGCGGGTCGACGAGCACGGCAGCTACTGGACCGTGATGACCGATCCCGATGGCAACGAGTTCTGCGTGCTTCGAGGTCCTGGCGACGACCCACCGAAGCCGCGACCGGCATGACCGTCAGTAAGGTCACCACGATGCACGACGCCGTGCGCGAGTTCGTGCACGACGGGGACACGGTGGCGATCGAGGGCTTCACGCATCTGATCTGCTTCGCCGCGGGCCACGAGATCATCCGTCAGCGTCGCCGCGATCTCACGCTCGCCCGGATGACGCCCGACGTGGTCTACGACCAGATGATCGGCGCCGGTGTGGCCTCCAAGATGATCTTCAGCTGGATGGGCAACCCCGGGGTCGGCAACCTGCATGCGGTGCGTCGACGGATCGAGAGGGCCGACCCCGCCCCGCTCGAGATCGAGGAGTACTCGCATTTCGGCATGGTGTGCCGGTACATGGCGGGGGCCGCGAACCTGCCGTTCTTCCCGATCCGCAGCTACTACGAGTCCGACATCCCGAAGGTGAATCCGAAGATCATGCCGATGACCTCACCGTACGACCCCGACGATCAGGTCTACGTCGTGCCGCCCCTCAAGCCCGACGTCGCGATCGTGCACGCGCAACGAGCCGACGCGTCGGGCGACACCCAGATCTGGGGCCTGATGGGATGCCAGAAAGAGGTGGCCTTCGCCGCGCGGAAGGTGATCGTCGTCGTCGAAGAGATCGTCGAGGAGTCGGTGATCCGGCGCGACCCGAACCGCACCGTGATTCCGGGCGTCGTGGTCGATGCCGTGGTGGAGGAGCCGTTCGCCTGCCATCCGAGCTTCGCCCAGGGCTACTACGACCGCGACAACCACTTCTATCTCGAGTGGGATCGGATCGCGAAAGACCCCGTGACGCTCGACGCCTGGCTCGACGAGTGGGTGTTCGGGCTCGCGAACCACGCCGAGTACGTGGAGCGATACGGCGACGCGCATTGGGCCAAGCTCCGGCCGACCCCCGCGCTCTCGGGCGAGGTCGACTACGGGAGATACGCATGAACGCCGGCGCCTCGCAGGACCTGGGCTACTCCAAGTCCGAGATCATGATCGCCGCCAGCGCGCGCCAGCTCGGTGGCGTCACGAACTGCTTCGTGGGCGTAGGGCTTCCCAACATCGTCTGCAATCTCGCCCAGCGCACGGTCGCCCCGTCGCTGCAGCTCGTGTACGAGTCCGGCGTCTTCGGTGCGAGGCCCGAGCGCCTGCCGCTGTCGATCGGCGACCCGACGCTCGCGACCGGCTCCACTGCGGTCACGAGCATGTTCGAGCTGTTCGCGTTCTACCTGCAGGCGGGCCTGATCGACGTCGCGTTCCTCGGCGGGGCGCAGATCGACCGCTTCGGGAACCTCAATACGACGGTGATCGGCGACTATGCGAACCCCAAGGTGCGGCTTCCCGGCTCCGGCGGTGCGTGCGAGATCGCGATCCACGCCAAGCAGATCCTGGTGATCATGCGTCAGGCTCAGCGCTCCTTCGTCGAGGAGCTGGACTTCAGGACCTCGCCGGGTCACAGCGGAGATCCCGCTCGCGACGCCGCCCGGGGCTGGCACGGCAGCGGACCGACCAACGTGGTGACCGACATGGGTACGTATGTCTTCGACACCGCAACCGGCGAGATGACTCTCGTCACGCTGCACCCCGGTGTGTCG
>JANLXF010000025.1:0-11259 GCA_031364965.1 Actinomycetes bacterium
GACCGCCGCGCCTGCGGCCCGGTGGCGACCGCACGCCGGACCGGCCGCACCGCGGGCGCGTCGAGCCGGCGGGCGACCGCGACGGCGAGCACCTTAGCCTGGTCGTACCCGCGTTCTGCGAGCCGCCGCCGCCCGAGCGGCACCCACGTCACGGCATCGACCGCAGGAGGCTCCGTGGCGGCCATCGCACGCCCGAGCGCCTCGCCCACCCCACGCCACCCGCTGAACTTCAATCTGTGGATCGCGCGACGTGCGGGCCCGTCGTAGAGGAACGCGGCCCGGGCCCCGTCGAGCTCGAGGGGTGGACACGCCGGGCATGTATCGCGGGGCCGCGGCCACGGGAGCCCGCACCGCGCGCACCACGGCGGGCCGAGCGGCCTGAGCGACGAGGCGCACTCGGGGCAGAACGGCCAGCCGCCTCGCGCGCAGCCCGCGCATCGCCTCGGGAACACCACGTCGAGGAACCCCGTGCGCATCGCCCGACCCTACGGCCGAGCACCGACATCGCCGGCTAGGGCAGCTTCACGACCAGGGAGCCGCCGCCACGCGCTTCGACCGCGAGCGCCGACTGGGTGCGCAGCAGCGGGTACGCCGTGGTGACACCGTGACCCGTCTCGTCGTCGAAGTTCTGCGCGATCACCGCCACCGGCGCGCCGTCGGCGGTGAGGACGAAGGCCACCGCCTCGTCGGCCGAGTACTTGAGCCGGATCGAGTCGCCGCCGCATTCGAGCGCCTCGATCCGCGCCTTGCCGGTCCCCGCGGGGATCGCCTTGTCGACCGCCACGGCGCCGCGCCGCGTCGTCGCGCGCGGCCACGGGACCGAGAAGGGAGCCCCCGGGTGCACGACCTCGGCCACCCCGTCGATCTCCACGTCGCACTCGAGCCCGTACCACCCGGGCCCAAGGTCGGTGAGCGGGAACTCGAACGGGACGAAAAGATCGAGGTGCGGAGCGACGTCGAGCGTGACCGGCCCGATGTCGAGCGGACGTGCGATCCCAGAAGCGAGCTCGGCCACGCGCGCGGCCTGGATCTTCACCTGCCGCGGATCGCGGCCCTCGCCCCGGAGCACGAACGCTCCTTTGACCGTCGCCGGGAATCGCTCGAAGTGCGCGCGGATCGAGATGTCGTGCTCCATCGTGACGATCCCTACGTCCCCTGCTCCCACGAGTGCAGGTAATGCTCCTGCGCTTCCGTGAGCTGGTCGATCTCCACACCCATCGCGTGGAGCTTGAGCCGCGCGACCTCCTTGTCGATCTCGACCGGGACCGGGTACACGCGGGGCTCGAGCGCACCCCGGTTCGCGACCACCCACTCGGCCGACAACGCCTGGTTCGCGAACGACATGTCCATCACCGCGGCCGGGTGCCCCTCGGCCGCCGACAGGTTCACCAGCCGCCCCTCCCCGAGCAGGAACAGATGCCGCCCGTCGGCGAGGGTGTACTGGTCGACGAACTCACGGACGCGGCGCACCCCGCCGGTGCCGAGCTCGGTGAGCGCCGGCTTGTCGATCTCGACGTCGAAGTGGCCCGAGTTCGCGAGCATCGCCCCGTCCTTCATGAGCTCCATGTGCTCGCGACCGATCACCGTGGTGTCGCCCGTTACCGTGATGAAGATGTCGCCGACGCGCGCCGCCTCGCGCAACGGCATCACGCGGTAGCCCTCCATCACGGCTTCGATCGCCGCGGTGGGGTCGACCTCGGTGACGATCACGTGCGCGCCCATCCCCCGCGCCCGCGACGAGACGCCGCGCCCGCACATCCCGTAGCCGCAGACGACGATCGTGCGCCCCGCCAGGAGCCGGTTCGTCGCGCGCATGATCGCGTCGATCGTGGACTGGCCCGTCCCGAATCGGTTGTCGAACAGGTGCTTGGTGTCGGCGTCGTTCACGCTCACGATCGGGTACTTCAGGGCCTGGTCCGTGGCCATCGCACGGAGGCGGATCACGCCGGTGGTGGTCTCCTCGGTCCCGCCGATGTTCTCGGAGATCTGATCGACCCGCTCTTTGTGGATCACGCTGACCATGTCGGCGCCGTCATCCATCGTGATGTTCGGGCGCACGTCGAGGACCGCATTGATGTGCTTGAAGAAGGTGTCGGTGTCCTCGCCCTTGATCGCGACCGTCTCAATCCCCGCCTCGACCAGCGCCGCCGCGACGTCGTCCTGCGTCGAAAGCGGGTTCGAGGCGCAGAGCGCCACCTCGGCACCGCCCGCCGCCAGGGTGAGCATCAGGTTCGCGGTCTCGGTGGTGACGTGCAGGCAGGCCGCGATGCGCACGTCCTCGAGCGGACGCTCTTTCTCGAAACGCTCGCGGATCAGGGCGAGCACCGGCATCTCGGCGGCCGCCCACGCGATCCGGTCCCGCCCCTGCGGCGCGAGACCCATGTCCCGGACATCGTTCGTCATGTTCGGTTCTCCTCTTCTTGGATCCGTGGGAACAGGTCAACCAGGAGCCTGCCCACGGCGATCGCGGTCTCGTTCGAGACCCGCACGACCTCCTCGTGGGCCACGTGTTCCCCGAAGGCGTTGGTCAACGAGCACAGGCCGAGCACACGCATCCCCAGCGCGACCGCCGGAAGCGCCTCGGGCACCATCGACATCCCGACGACGCTCGCCCCCGCCTGACGCAGGAACTCGACCTCCGTCGGGGTCTCGTACGCGGGACCGCTCATCGCCGCGTACACCCCGGGCGACACGCCGATCCCGAGCGCACGGGCCCGCTCCAGCGCGAGGTCGGCCAGGGCCGAGTCGTAGACGTGCTGGGTGTTGATGAACGCCGGCGTGCCGTCGGGGTACCGCCATCCCCGGAGCGGGGCGGCGCCCATCAGGTTCAGATGATCGCGCACGACGACGACCGTGCCCGCGGTCTCGCCGGGGACCAGCCCTCCCACCGCCGCGGTGAGCACCATCGTGCCCGCGCCCAGCTCGGACGCGACGCGGGGCAGGAGCGCCGGCACGTCCATGCCGTGGCCCTCGTAGAAGTGCACCCGCCCGAAGAAGGCCGCGACCGGCACACCCCCGAGCCGGCCGAGGACGAGCCGTCCGGCGTGCCCGGGCACCCCTGGCGGAGGGAACCCGGGGAGGTCGGTGAACGCGAAGCTCGCGTCCTCTTCGAGGGCGTCACCCAGGGCGGGACCGAGGCCCGAGCCCAGCACGATCCCGGCGCGTGGCACGAGCGCGGAGCGTTCGCGGATCACCGCGACGACCTTGGCCGGCAGATCGTCGCCGGGTCCCGGCCGCGCCGCGAGCGTCATCTCACGCCCCCGCGAGGGCGGCCTTAAGCCGGTCGATCGCGGCGACGGGCGTCGGATCGATCCCGCGACGGATCCCCACGTAGACGCTCGCGAAGTCGCCCGCCAGGATCAGCGCCATCAGGCGGGTCAGCGTGGATCGCCCCGTCCCGTGGACCTCCTCGATCGCGACGCCGGCATCGCGCGCGATCTCGTACGAGAGCGAGAAGCGCGCGGCGAGCTCGGGATGCTCCCCGTCGTGGCGCAGCGAGATCAGGCTGCATCGCTCGCCGTAGGGGCGGGTCCAGCCCACCACCTCGTTGTGGTCGAGCTCCGACATCGACGCGGCGAAGGCGGGCACCTTGCCGTTCTCGTTCATCTGGCACTTCCAGCGCATCGCGGCGACGGCGCCGATGCCCTCGGCGCCCCAGATCACGGGGATCCGGTCCTCGATCAGGCCGGCCAGCTGCTTCGCCGGATTCCCCTCACGAGGCGAGTCGGGGCCTAGCAGTGCGACCAGGCGGGTGAGCTCGGCGACGGTCTCCTCGACATCGCCCGCCAGCGGGGGAAGGAGCCCGGCCGCCTCGAGCGCTCCGAGCGACGCGAAGCCCAGGTGACCGAGCGCCGCCCGAGGCTGGAACCCTCCGGGCACCGGGACGACGGTGATGCCCGACGCGGCGGCCTCCTCGGCCAGCGTGCCACCCGAGGTGATCGCGATGATCCTGCAGCCCCGAGCCACGGCTTCACGGAATGCGGCGAGCGTCTCGGAGGTGTTCCCCGAGTACGACGAGGCCACGACCAGGGTATGGGGCCCGCAGTACGCGGGCAGCACGGGGGTGCGATTCACGTCGACCGGGACGCCGAGGCGTTCACGGAACACCGAGCGCACGATCTCACCGGCTACGGCGGAGCCCCCCATCCCCAGGAACGTCACGGCGGTCACCCCGTCGGCCGAGGGCGTCGGACGAGCGTGCGCGTCGTCGTACGCCTCGCGGCAGTGCGTGGGCAGATCGGCGACGGCGCCGAGCATGTCCGACGGATCCGTGCCGTGGAGCGCCCCAACGTCGTCGAGGTCGATCACGGAGCGGCCGGCTTCTCGGCTTCGTCGATCAGCATCACCGGGATGTCGTCGCGCACCGGGTATCGATAGCCGCACGTGCGACAGACGATGACCTGCTCGGTCTCCAGGTAGTCGATCTCGCCGCGGTCGTTCGGGCAGACCAGGATCTCGAGCAGGTCGGCGTCAACGCTCACGTCATGTCTCCTCTGATCAGCGCGAGCACCTCGGCGGTCTTGTCCTCGAGGAGCTCGGGCGTTCGGGCCTCCACGTTGAGGCGGAGCAACGGCTCGGTGTTGGAGGGCCGCACGTTGCACCACCAGTCGTCGAACTCTACCGTGAGCCCGTCGAGACGATCCTGTCGCCCGTCCGAGAGCGCGGCGGCGATGGCCTCGGTCCGGCCGTGCTGATCGTCGACGCGGGAGTTGATCTCGCCGCTCGCCGAGTACCGACGAAGGGGCTGCAGGAGCTCGGACAGCGGCATCTCGGCCTTCGAGAGCTCACCGAGCGCGACCACGGCCGCGATCAATCCCGAGTCGGCTCGGTAGTTCTCGCGGAAGTAATAGTGCCCGGAGTGCTCGCCGCCGAAGATCGCGCCCGTGTCGGCCATGACCTGCTTGATGAAGGAGTGTCCCACCCGGGTCCGCACCGGGACCCCGCCGTGTTCGCGGATCACCTCGGGCACGGTCCACGAGCAGATCAGGTTGTGGACGACCTTGGCGCCAGGCTCGGGCTCCTTGTCCAGCAGCGCGCCGGCCACCAGGGCCGTGAGGATCGACCCGCTGACGTCCTGCGCGCGCTCGTCGATCAGGAACACGCGGTCGGCGTCGCCGTCGAACGCCAGGCCCACGTCGGCGTCATGTTCGAGCACCGCGGCCTTCAGGTCCTTCTGGTTCTCGGGGTCGATCGGGTCCGCGGGGTGGTTAGGGAACGTCCCGTCGAGCTCGGCGTACAGATGGTGCAGCTTCACGGGCAGCCGCGCCATGACTGCCGGGACCACCAATCCCCCCATCCCGTTCGCGGTGTCGGCCACCACGGTCAACGGACGCATCGCGTCCACGTCGACGAACCCGAGCACGTGCTCGACGTAGGCGCCGAGGAGATCGCGCGACTCGACCTGACCGGGGCTCGCCACCGCCGGAACGTCGCCCGCTTCGACGATCGCGCGGATCGCGCGAAGACCCGTCTCTTCGCCCACCGGCCGCGCGCCCGAGAGGCAGAACTTCAGCCCGTTGTACTGCTTGGGGTTGTGGCTCGCCGTGAGCATGATCCCGGGGAGATCCTGGGATCCCGCCGCGAAGTACAGCAGGTCGGTCGAGGCCAGGCCCAGGTCGATCACGTCGGCGCCGCGCGACGTCGCGCCTTCGGCGATCGCGGCCGCGAGCTCGGGCGAGGACAGCCGGCAGTCGCGTCCCAGGAGGATGGCCGGGCTGCCGGTCCACTGCGCGAAGGCGGCGCCGATCCGTCGGGCGAGGTCCGCGTCGAGCTCGTCGGGGACCACACCCCGCACGTCGTAGGCCTTGAATATGCGGTCGAGATCGGGCTGCGTCGGCATGCCCGCATCCTACGCAGGGGGGCTCGGGGGCGTCAGGCGCGACGCGCCGCGACAGACCCGGCTACTTGTCGACCACGAGTCCGATCACCGAGGCGAGCGGCACTTCCTCGCCGTCGCGGAACCACCACTTGGCTTCGCAGTGGTGACAGGTGGCGAACGCCAGGTCGCGGCCGCCGACGGTCATCGAGATCTTGATGAGGTCTCCGGCCTTGCAGTTCGGGCACGTGGGGGTGGTGTCTGGCATGGGCTTCGATTCTCCGACGTGAACGGGGGCGCGACCATAGCACGACGCACCCATCTCTCTGCGCCTACCGAGCGGTCATTTCTGGGGCCCCCGGCCGGGGCTACGCAGGCTCCACGGGGGATGCGTACTCGGCCCTTCGGCGGGCGGACATCCGGGCGACCAGCGGGTCCTTCGGCCGGTCGAGGATCAGGTCAGGACGGCGACGTGCGACCGCTCGTCGCGGACCGTCCATCCGACCGGGGGGGTCATCCGTTCGACGTGCGCTCGGCATAGATCCAGCAGGTTCCGGTCGTGCTCGGCCAGGAGATCGGCGACCACGACCTCTCGTTCGGCATAGCCGAGCGAGATCGTGGCCACGGGCTCCGCATCGCATCGCATCTTCGCGCAGGTTCGCATCGACCGGAGCCTAGATCACACGCGTGTGATTTCCAAGCATCCGTGGGACAGAATCGCGGATCGAGGGCACAAAGATGTGGCCCGCGGTGGCGCTCCGGGTTGCCCCTTCGCGTCGCCGCGGACCACGACCGCAATCTACCCGGCCACGGGTGCGAAGCGCAACGGGTCGCCGGGCGAAAGTGTGACAAGAACTCCGGTCAGGACCCTCAGATATCAGATATCGGAGGCCGCCGGGGTGTCCCATTCCTGGGCCCACGACGGGCGGTAGCCGACGATGAGGACGTGGGTCCCCACCGGGACGAGGGGGTAGAGCGCCTCGACCTCGGAGTTGTGCATCCGGATGCACCCATGGGATGCGTAGCGCCCGATCGAGTCGTCGGACGGCGTGCCGTGGATCCGGATCAAGCCCGGGGCGTCGTCGATGTAGATCGCGCGCGTGCCCATCGGGGCGGTGGGACCGCCGGGCACCACCGCGGGCAGGTCCGCGCCCCAGCTGTCGAGCGCGGGGTTGTACCAGGTGGGATTCACGGCCTTGCGCGTGACGACCCAATCGCCGACGGGAGTCGTGTACCCGGGCTTCGCGGTCGCGACGCTCCAGGTTCGCTCCACCTGGAATCCGTCGTACAGATAGAGCTTGTTCTCGTCGACCCGGACCACGACCGTGGGGCCGAGGTTCGCCGACGTGACCTTCGGGGAGACCTTCTGGGTCTGGAGCACGACGCTCGGTGATCCCGCCGCGAGAGCGGCCCGCAACGTCGCCGATGCCGCGCCGGCGTCGAGGGTACGGCCGGGCTTGGATTTCTGCATCACGAGATCGCCGCCGCGCAATGTGATCGCGGCATCGATCGGGTCGGTCGCCACGGCGTCGGCCGCGTCCACCACGAACCCGTCCAGTCGGCGTGCGCTCGTGTAGCGAAGCGCCAGGTCCTTGCCCACGGCTTCGTCGCGGAACCGATGCCAGAACCGCGAGAACGTTCCCATCGTGCCGTTCAGCGCGAGGGCGCGGCTCACGGCACCGTCGATGTTGGCTCGCTGGCCCAGCTCGCGGCGCGTGACCGTCCACGTCTTGCCGGCGGCCCGCACCGTGATCGAGCCGTCCAGATGCGCGGCGGCCTCCACTCGAACTGCGCGGACCGCCTCGGCTCGCGTCATCCCCCCGACGTCGATGCCGGAGATCGTCACCCCGGGAAGGATCCGGTCGGCGCGCGATTGCTCGTAGCGGTAGGCGGCGAACGCGATCCCGCCGCCCACGAGCACGGCGACGCCGGCGACGATCGCGATAATCGCGAGCGCACGCGTACGACGACGTTGGAGGTGTTTGCCTTGGGCCATGGGTTTGTGTGCCCGCGCATGCGGACGACCCGATGATACGCGAAGTCCCCGTCCAGGCAGGTAGCCCGAACGATCAGGGCGCGCTCGGCAAGGGAAGGCCCATCGCCATGCCGTAGACCGAACGCCCCTCGGTGCCGAGCGACGTCGAGGCGCCCAGCGCGATCACGGGGGCGCCGTCGACCACCGTGATCTGCACTCCCGCGTCGAGCGCTTCGGACAGGAAGGACGCCGGGACGCTCACGACGCAGTTCGCGGGGACCTCGATCGTCAGGGTCTCCCCCACGGGGCCACCCTCCGCAGGCAGGCGGACGACCTGGACCTGGGAGGGATCGTCGGACGGGTTGGCAAGCACGATCCCCGGGCGGGCCGGCTCGCCGGCCACGGTCGGGAGCACGATCCAGGCGTCGGCGGGGACCACAGCTCCGCCGGTAGCCGCGGCATCGTTGCCCAGGCCGGTCGCCCGGAGCGCCGCCGCGAACGGGCCGCCGTCCTGCAGCCGGACGCCCACGGTCGAGGGGCCGTCGACGATCACCGGGTACGCGGCCGAGGACGCGGGGTTCTGGTCGGCCGCGGTGAGTCCGCCCGCCGACTGGGGGGCGTTCCTCGAAAAGAGCGTGGCCCCGAATCGCGTCCCGAGCGATCCCGGCGCTGCGAGGAGGAGCTGGGTCTGTCCCGCCCCGCCGGCGACGGGAAGGAACACGGAGTCCGCGAGGGCCGTCGTGCCGAGGACGCTGCGGATGCCCGACGACTCCGACAGATCGAGCGACGACACGGCCACGCGCCCCGCCTTGACGTCGACCTCGGCGGACACGGCGGCCTCGTCGGCGGCGAAGTCGTTCAACGAGACCGTCATGCTCCGACCGGGGCGCAGGGTGAGGTCGGTGAGGTCGGAGTCGCGGATCGGGGCGCGGTCGGCCGTGTAGAGCACCACGTCGAACACCACGTCGGTCCCGAACGGGTTCATCACGACGAGGAGCGACTGCTCGCCCCGTCGCGTGCTGCCGTCGGAGACGTACCACGTGCGGGCGGCGGCCTGCGCGCACGGCTCGGCGCCGATCCCCAGCTGCCCGCCGCCGCCTTGGGTGACCCAGCCCGCCGCGATCCATCCGCCGAAGTACTCCACGTAGGTCGCGGCCTCCCTGGCGCCGACGGCGAGGTCGACCCGCGTGGTCGAACCGGGTGCGATCGTCAGCGCCCGGGCGGGCTCGCCGGGCTCCTTCGACAGCGACCGCAGCCTCACCGCGACCGGGCCTTCTCCCGGGTTCGCGAGGTAGAGCCAGCCCTTCCAGTCGGGACCGCCGCCGTGTGGGCAGAGCCACGCGCCCGAGGCGGCCTCACCCGGGCTCGGGGCCGCCGGGGTCTTGGGGCCGAGGCGGGACGCGCCGAATCCGCCCCCCACCACCAGGAGCGCCACGACGAGCGCCACGAGCCCCTGTCCCCTCGCCCTCATCGCGCGACCGGCTTCCGCGTGATCCAGAGTGCCAGGGCCCATACCGCCGCGAGGAGCACGATCTCGACCGTCCGGGGAAGCTGCGCCCCGTAGCGGATCGAGACCGGGCCCCGCGAGATGTCGCGGAACGCCGACGACCATCCGAACGATCGCTCCGGGGTGGCGTCGCTTCCCGCGATCTCCCACGCACCGTCGAATTCGGTGGCGACCACGATCGGACCGGTCGAGGCTTCGCCGTCCCAACCGCCGTCGGTCGCGCGCAACGGGCGAACCACGGCATCGCCCACCTGCGCGACGTCGTCGGGGGCGTCGGATGCCACCAGGTCGGCCAGATCGCTCGACGCGAAGGCGGCGGCCGGCGGCAGCGCGGCCGCGTTGCGGAAGATCACGAGATCGGAGGCGGGGATGAGGTCGAGGTCGAGCTGGGCCTCGAGATCGGCTTCGGCCCCCGGAGGAAGTTCCTCCTGCGGCGCGATGATGAACCGCACGCCCATGGGCGCCAGCAGGGCGCCGCCGTGCGAGGTCGCCCCGGACAGGATCTCGTTCAGCGCGGCGCGGAGCGCGTCGTCCCCGGGACCCGAGAGAGGGCGGCCGGTGTCGAGCGCCGTGATGCCGCTGCGCCCCGTCAGCGCGTACCGGAGCGAATCCTCGCCCGCCGGCGCCAGCCCGGTGGGATCACCGCCCGGCGCGGGGAACGGCAGGCCGTCGTCGCCGCCGACCCAGAGCACACGGTAGTCACCCTTCGCGCTGCTGGAGATCACCGAGAACGCCGGCGCGATCTTGTCGGCGCCCCCGACCGCCCAGCCACCGATCATCGACGCGACCACCTGGAGCGCGATCCCGGATGCGAGGACGACGGTCAACAGGGCTGTCCCGACCTGACGCAGCCCGAAGGCCTCGCGGCCGATGCCCGTGAGCACCGACGAGAGCCCGTACGTGATCATCATCGCCATCGAGACCGCCGCGAGCACGCCGTAGGCCGTCGGGTTCGAGAGACCGGCGGGGAGGTACCCGGCGGCCGCGAGCCACGAGAGCCCGAGCCCGGCGAGGCCCGCGGCGACCGCACGGAGCGACCGCGCCCGGTACTCGGCGCCCGTCAGCGCGAAGGCGAGCAACGCGGCGAGCGGCAGGAACGCCGACACTTCCCACGTGCCCGGGCCTGCCCCGAACGCGAGCCGGATCAGCGAACCGCCCTCGGTCGTACCGATCAGCGACCGGAACGATGCCCCGCCGTCGGCGGCGAGCACCGGGAGGAAGGGGAACAGGAGCGCGGCCGCCGTGAGCGCCGAGGCGCCGGTCAGCAGCAGCCCGCGCCCGCGGGCCGACCCACCGACCGTCTGGACCACCACGATCACGAGTGCCGCGAGGGCGACGCCCGGGTCGAACGCCACGCCGACCGCGATGGTCACCCCGAGCCCCCAGGCGAACCGCCACCGGCCATCGCCGGGCTCGCCGGGGCCGAACGCCACCTCGAGCCGCTCCGCGACCGGCGGGAGCACCAGCATCGCGACCAACAGCGCCAACCGGCCTTCCGAGAAGGCCCACAGCATGAGCGCCGAGAGTCCGTAGGACGCGGCTGCGACCACCGAGGGTCCGGGACGGCCCGTGAGCCGGACGAACGCCCGATACGCGAGCACCGTCGCGAGCGCGGGCAGCCCCGCGACGAGCACCTTCTGCGCGAGCGCAGGGCTCCCGAACAGGAGCGCCGAGAGCGCCCCAAGGGCTCCCAGCGCCGGGCTGGCGAGCAGGTCCCCGCCGAGCCCGGTGGTCCGGTACCCCGACACGAGCTCGGACAGGAAGGCAGACGGCGTCGAGGGGAACCGCGGTAGCGCGCCGCCCGCGATCGGCTCGGGGCCCAGGAGACCGCGGATCGCGACCGCTCCCACCACGATCCCCAGGAACGACGCGACGATCACCGGATGCGTGCTCACGAGCGAGGTGGTCCGGTCGCGGAGACGGCGTGTCACGGGCTGGCCCTCGTCGCCTTCTTCGATCTCG
>JANLXF010000215.1:0-6137 GCA_031364965.1 Actinomycetes bacterium
GGCATCGACCGTGAACACGTCGGCGCCGGTGATGATGAGGTCGGCTGGCTGGGCCACGGGCGCACGCTACCCGCGGTGCGCGAGGCGGTCAACGCGGCGCGGTTGCCTCGAAGCGGTCCGCGGCTCGGTACGTCTGGGTCTCCGCGCCGCTGCGCACCGTCACCGAACCGATCCCGCGCACGTCCCAGCGTTCCCCGTCGCCGAGGATCGCGGTGCGCTCGTCGATCCCGATGAACCAGGACCCGTCGGTTCGCGAGGTGAGGAACGCACTCACGCCTGGGATCTTCCGCATGCGGTCCCAGTGCGCGCCGAAGGTCGCGTGCGGGATCAGCCCGAGGCCGAACAGCCAGCCCGTCCCGCGCCGTGGCTTCGTCGCGCGTTGCGCGAGCGAGCGGCTCGCGACCATCGCACCCGCGCTGCATCCCGCGTACACCCCGCCGCGGTCGATCAGGTGCCGCACCGCCGTCCAGCACGCAGTCCCGTCCATCACCTCGGCCAGGTACTGCGGCTTGCCGCCCGAGAAGAAGACCATCGAGGCATCGCGGATCCGGCCCGCGAGCTCGTCGCTGAGGGCGTCCTCGCGCGTCCGCACGGGCACGACCTCGGCAGCGACGCCACGTTCCGCGTAGTGGTCGAGCCCCATCCAGGCCCAGCGCTCGAACACGTGGTCGCCCTCGGTGGCGCTCGCCGTCGGCAGGATCGCGACGCGGCCGTCGCCCGTGGCGGCGCCCAACGCCTCGGCCTCGACGTCGTGGCTCCACGCCTCGAACTCGCCCGATCCCAGCAGGAGGAACGTCGTCATCCGACGAGGCTAGCGGGAAACTACGAGGAGACCGACCAGGGAGGACGCCATGGACGTGACGCAGGACGTGCAGGTCGAGAAGGGGCTCGTGGGCGCGGTGCGCGGCCGAGAGGTGACGATGCGCAACGCCGCCGCCGGCGCCGTGACCGCCAACGGCGATCTGATCGTGACGAACGGCGGGTTGGGCGCCTCGGCCGTGGGGGGCAACCTCGCCATCACGAACGGCGGCAGCGGCCCGATCGCGGCAGGCGGCAACGTCTCGATCGTGAACGGTGGTTGCCAATGGATCGCGGCGGGCGGCGGCGCCACCCTCGGCGAGCGCTCGTTCGTGGGCGCCGTGCTCGCCCCCAAGGTCGTCGTCGAGGACGGCGGGAAGGTCTTGATCGACCTGCCGAGGCCATCGCGTTCGGGGCTGCGATGGGAGTGGCGATCGGGTTCATGGTGCGCGGGCGACGGGGCTCCTCGGCGCTGAACTAGTCTTCGCCGCTCGAGGGATAGGGCGGGTCGCCCGGTGCCGCGAGGTCGAGCCTCGTGACGCGAGCCGGCACCGGCGCGGCGTCGGGCTCCCGCGAGATCGTGCCGACGCGGTGGCGTCCTGCCTTCCGTGGCCCGCGGGCACGCCACACCGCGACCGTCATCGCGCCGAACCCGAACATGCCGCCGAGCGCCCACACGGCCAGGTTGAGGAAGGGCACCAACCCGACCGGCGCCGCGAGCGCCCAGCCGGCCAGGAGCGCCAGCCACCGGCTCCGCGGCTCGCGCACCAGGAGCCGTCCCACCGCGAACACCGCCCACGCGTAGCCGACGAGGAACAAGAGCGACATCGCGAACAGCACGGCGAGGCCCAGCGGGAGCCCGACGATCGTGACCATCGAGGCCACCGCGACGATCGGCAGACCCAGCGCGAACACGATCCCCCACCCCGCCGACGCGAAGGGCGCCGTGCGCGCGGCCGTCGCGACGCGGTCTGAGCCGCGTGGCGCGATCAAGAGCAGCAGGGCGAGCAACAGGAGCGTCGACACGCCGATCGCGACCGAGCCCAACAGGATCCCCAGCACGGCGAGCGGCCCCTGGAGGGTGAACCCCACGGTTTCGCGCACGGCGCCGCCCACGGTGGCGCCGGGCTCGATACGGACCGACTCAGCGCCGAGGACATCGCCGCCTACCTGCGCGTCGGCCGTCAGCCGGATCGGGCCGTTCAGCGCGATCACGCTGCCGCTGACGAGACCCGCGATCACGACCTCGCCGTCGAGCACCACCACGTCGCCGTAGACGACGCCAGCGACGCTCGCGCGGCCGTGGAAGACGACGACCTCGCCGGCGCTCGTCCCGCGCGGCACGGTGACCGCCCCCGACAGCACGAGCTGGTCCTCCGCCTTCTCCTCCACGGTGCGGAACCCCGGCGCGGGTGACGGCGACTGCGACTGCGCGAAGGCCACTCCGGGCGCGAGCATCACGACCGCGAGAGCCGCGAGGAGCATGAGCGAGCGCCGGATCACCACGGGGTAGTCACGGAGCGCATCCTACCGTCGGGTCCGGGCGCGGCCGCGGCCACCCATGTCGGCCAGGCGCGGTAGCGTCTATCGGTGAGCCTTTCGGCCTTCTCCCCCGCCGTCCGCGCCTGGTTCGAGGGCTCGTTCGACGCGCCCACGAAGGCACAGTCCCGCGGATGGAAGGCGATCGCCGAGGGCGACCACACATTGATCCTTGCGCCCACGGGATCGGGCAAGACCCTCGCGGCCTTCCTCTGGGCGATCGACCGGCTCGCCGTGGAGCCGCCCCCCGATCCCGAGCGCCGCACCCGCGTCCTCTACATCTCGCCGCTCCGGGCGCTCGCGGTCGACGTCGAGAAGAACCTGCGCGCCCCGCTGATAGGGATCCGGCATGCGGCCGAGCGTGGCGACGACCGTCTCGCCCACGAGCCCGTCGTGGGCGTGCGCACCGGCGACACCCCGGCCAACGAGCGCCGCAAGCTCTTGAAGTCGCCGCCCGACATCCTGATCACCACCCCGGAGTCGCTCTATCTGATGCTTACCTCGTCGGCGCGCGAGACCCTCCGCGGCGTCCGCTGGGTGATCGTGGACGAGATCCACGCGCTCGCGGCGACCAAGCGTGGTGCGCATCTCGCCCTCTCGCTCGAGCGGCTCGACGAGATCAGCGACGCGCCGCCGCAGCGGATCGGGCTGTCGGCCACGCAGCGTCCGCTCGAAGAGATCGCGCGGTTCCTGGGCGGGCAGCAGGCCGACGGCGTCCCGCGGCCCGTCACGATCGTCGACGCCGGCCATCGCAAACCGATGGAGCTCACGGTCGAGGTGCCGGTCGAGGACATGGCCGAGCTCGGGAGCGTGAGCGAGCCGGCACAGCACCAGCCGGTCCAGCTCGGCCCCGCGAGCCTCGGGACGTCCGCGACGCACGGGTCGATCTGGCCGTCGATCCACCCGCGACTCCTGGAGCTGATCCGGGAGCACCGTTCGACGATCGTCTTCGTGAACGCGCGCCGGCTCGCGGAGCGGCTCGCCGCCCGGCTGAACGAGCTGGCCGGTGAGGAGCTCGTGCGCGCGCACCACGGCTCGATCGCGCGCGAGCAGCGGCTCGAGGTCGAGGATGCGCTGAAAGCGGGCACGCTCCGGGCGATCGTGGCCACCTCGTCGCTCGAGCTCGGTATCGACATGGGCGCGGTCGACCTCGTGATCCAGGTGGAGTCGCCGGGGTCCGTGGCCAGCGGTCTGCAGCGGATCGGCCGTGCGGGCCATCAGGTTGGCGAGCCCAGCAAGGGCACGATCTTCCCGAAGTTCCGCGGCGATCTGCTGGAGGTGGCCGTGGTCGCCGAGCGCATGCTGGCCGGCAAGATCGAGGAGACCCGATATCCACGGAACCCGCTCGACGTGCTGGCCCAGCAGCTCGTGGCGATGTGCGCGGTCGACGAGTGGCGCGTCGACGACCTGGAAGCCGCGGTGCGCCGTGCCGCGAACTTCTCCGACCTGTCGCACGATGTGTTCCTGGCCGTGCTCGACCTGCTGGCCGGACGCTACCCCAGCGACGGGTTCGCCGAGCTGCGCCCGAGGCTCGTGTGGGACCGCGCGGCCGGCACGGTGCGCGCACGTGAGGGCGCGGGGCGGCTCGCGATCATGTCCGGCGGCACGATCCCCGACCGGGGGCTGTTCGGGGTGTTCCTGCCCGACGGCGCGCGGGTGGGCGAGCTCGACGAGGAGATGGTGTACGAATCGCGCCGCGGCGAGATCTTCATGCTCGGCGCGTCGTCGTGGCGGATCGAGGACATCACCTACGACCGCGTGATCGTCACGCCGGCGCCCGGCGAGCCGGGCAAGATGCCGTTCTGGAAGGGCGACAAGCCGGGCCGCCCGATCGAGCTCGGGCGCGCGATCGGCGCGTTCACCCGCGAGCTGCGCGGCGCGAAGCGCGCGTCGGCGCTCTCGAAGCTCCGCGCCGACCTCGGGCTCGACGAGCGCGCGGCCCGCAACCTGGTCACCTACCTCGACGACCAGGCCGAGGCAACCGGCGCGGTGCCCGACGACCGAACCATCGTGGTCGAGCGGTTCCGCGACGAGCTCGGCGACTGGCGCATGTGCATCCTCTCCCCGTTCGGCCAGCGCGTGCACGCGCCCTGGGGACTCGCGATCGAGCAGCGCCTGCTCGACCGGTTCGGTCCGGGCGCCCAGGTGCTCTGGGGTGACGACGGCATCGTCGTGCGGCTCCCCGAGGCGGTCGATCGGATCCCCGTCGAAGATCTGGTGTTCGACCCCGACGAGATCGAGGCGACGGTGGTGGCCGTGCTCCCCGGCACCGCGATGTTCGCGAGCACGTTCCGGGAGGCGAGCGCGCGGGCGTTGCTGCTCCCGCGCCAGCGACCGGGCAAGCGCACGCCACTGTGGATGCAACGGCAGCGCAGCGCCGACCTTCTCACCGAGGCCGCGAAGCACCCGACCTTCCCGATGCTGCTCGAGGCCACACGCGAATGCCTGAAGGACGTCTTCGACGTGCCGGCCCTCCGAGAGGTGATGACGGACCTGCGGTCCCGACGGACGAAGCTCGTGGCGGTCGACACGGACACCGCGTCCCCGTTCGCGCAGTCGCTCCTGTTCCGCTGGGTCTCGATCTTCATGTACGAGGGCGACGCGCCGCTGGCCGAACGACGGGCCGCCGCGCTGTCGCTCGATCGCGATCTGCTGCGCGAGCTGCTCGGGTCCGAGGAGCTGCGCGAACTGCTCGACCCGCGCGCGATCGACGACGTCGAGCTCGAGCTCCAGTGGCTCGCCGCCGGCCGCCACGCACGCTCGGCCGACGGGACGGCCGACCTGCTGCGCGACCTCGGCCCCTTGCGGGACGACGAGATCGCGGCCCGGGTCGACGGCGAGTCGGCCGCCTGGCTCGATCGACTCATCGACGAGGGCCGCGCGATCCGCGTGAAGGTCGCCGGCGAGGAACGGATCGCCGCGGTGGACGACGCCGCCGCGCTCCGCGACGCGCTCGGCACCGCGCTCCCGATGGGTCTGCCCGGCGTCTTCACCGAGGCGGCGGAGCGACCGCTGGAACGACTCGTCGCCCGCTTCGCCCGCACCCACGGTCCGTTCGAGGTGCACGAGGCGGCGGGGGCGCTCGGCGCGGGCGAGGACCGGGTCCGGGCGGCGCTCGAATCGCTCGAGGTCGAGGGCCGCGTGGTGCACGGCGGGTTCCGCCCGGGCGGGCTCGAGCGCGAGTGGGTCGACGTCGAGGTGCTTCGGCGCGTCCGCCAGCGGTCGCTCGCGGCACTCCGCAAGGAGGTCGAGCCGGTCGACGCCGCGACGTTCGCGCGGTTCCTGCCGGCCTGGCAGGGCGCCGACCGCCCTCGGGGCGGCGCCGACGCCCTGGCCGAGGCGATCGCCCGGCTCCAGGGCACCGCGGTGCCCGCCTCGATCCTGGAAACCGACGTGCTGCCCGCGCGCGTGCGTGGCTACCGGCCGGCCGACCTCGATGCCCTCTGCGCGAGCGGCGAGGTCGTGTGGGTCGGCGCGGGCTCGCTCGGCGCCGACGACGGGCGCGTGACGCTCGCCTATCGCGCGGGGCTCGCCCTGCTCGATCCCGTCGTCGAGGACCGGCCCGAGGGCGAACCGCACGACGCGATCCGCGGGCACCTCGCGGCGCGCGGCGCCTCGTTCTGGCCGGACCTCGTGGCGGCCGCCGGGGGCGTGAGCGAACGCGTGCTGCTCGGCGCGCTGTGGGACCTGGTCTGGGCCGGCGAGGTCACGAACGATACCCTCGCGCCGCTCCGCTCCTTCGTGAAGGGCGCATCGGCGAAGGTCCGCGCCCCGCGTCCGGGTCAGCGACCGCGGCCCGG
>JANLXF010000230.1:0-12557 GCA_031364965.1 Actinomycetes bacterium
GTGACGACCAGCTCTTCTACCTCATGAGCCGGGGCCTGTCCGAGATCGAGGCCACCGCGATGATCGTGAACGGGTTCATCGAGCCGATCACGCGCGAGCTGCCCATGGAGTACGCGGTCGAGCTGAACCGCCTGATCGAGCTCCAGATGGAGGGCTCGGTCGGCTAGCTCTCGGCCGAGAGCGAGATCCGTGAGCAGGGGCCGTCGGGCTCCGCGCTCGCGCAGGAGACGAACGAACAGATGAGCGACGTCGCGACCACCTCCGCCACCACGTTCGACGAGCGGGCGCTCGCCGCCCTGCCGGAGGTTGCCGGGTTCACCGGCCAGCTCCGGAAGGAGGCGTTCGAGGCGTTCTCCTCGCTCCCGATGCCGTCGCAATCCACCGAGGAATGGCGCTACACCGACCTCGCGAAGTTCGCGCTCGATCAGGCTCCCTACACCGGCGGCGCGGGACCAGAGGACGTGAACCGCCACGGGGTGCTCGCGGCCGCGGGCGCCGGGGAGCGTGCCGGCCTGCAGATCCAACTGAACTCGAACGTCATCTCGACGCAGCGGGCGGCCGGGCTCACCGACAAGGGCGTGTGGTTCGGCGACCTCGACGAGGCCGCCGCTGAACGGCCCGACCTGGTCGAGCGCTACCTGCACGACCTCGTGCCGGCCGATCGCACCCGGTTCACCGCCCTGCATGCAGCCTTCCGCACCGGCGGGACCTTTCTCTATGTGCCGCGCGACACCAAGGTCGATCTCCCTTTGCAGACGCTCACGTACGTGGATGCCGACGGCGCGGCCGTCTTCCCGCACACGCTGATCGTCGTGGAGCCGGGGGCCGAGGTCACCTTCATCGAGCGGTACGCCTCGCCCGACCTCACCCGGGTCCTGAGCGATGCCGTTACCGAGATATACCTCGGCGCCGGGGCGCACGTGCGCTACGCCGCGATCCAGGACTGGGGCGCCGGCTTCACGCACCTGGGGATCCAGCGGGTGCACGTCGGGCGCGACGCGGAGTTCCGGACGCTCTCGGTGGGGTTCGGCGCCGACCTCGCGCGGACCGAGACCGAGGTGCTTCTTGCGGAGCCGGGCGGATTCAGCGAGCAGCTCGGCGTGTTCTTCGCCGACGGCACGCAGCACTTCGACCATCGATCGATCCAAGACCACGCGGCGCCCAACTGCACGAGCGACCTGCTCTATAAGGGGGCGCTCCGCGACGAGAGCCGCGCCGTGTACAGCGGATGGGTCTACGTGCGTCCCGGCGCGCAGAAGACCGACGCGATGCAGACCAGCCGGAACATCGTCCTCAGCGAGCACGCGAAGGCCGACGCGATCCCGAACCTGGAGATCGAGGCGAACGACGTGAAGTGCGGTCACGCCGCGAGCGTCGGCCCGGTCGACGACGAGACGATCTTCTACCTGCAGTCGCGCGGGATCCCGCACGACGAGGCGGAACGGTTGATCGTGAGCGGGTTCTTCCAGGAAGTGCTCGACCGCGTCCAGATCCAAGAGGTGCGCGAGGGCGCCGAGGCCGCGATCGATGCCGAGCTCGACCGGGGCGTGCGCTGATGGGCGCCATCCGGGTGTGTGCCACCGCCGACGTCCCCGCCGGCGAGGCTCGGCGGTTCGACGCCGGGGGCACCGAGGTGTGCGTCGTGAACCTGGGCGACGACGGGTTCCGGGCGGTTGCGGCGGAATGCTCGCACGCCCACGCCTACCTGGACGAGGGCGAGGTCGACCTGGACCTCGCCACGATCGAATGCCCGCTGCACGGGTCGACCTTCGACCTGCAGACGGGCGCCCCCAAGACCCTGCCGGCGATCCAGCCGGTGGCGACCTATCCCGTGACCGTCGCCGGCGGCGACGTCCTGATCGAGGTGTGACAGCGATGAGTGAGAACGGCAACGCGCCCGCGACGCTTGAGATCCGCGACCTCCACGCGACCGTGGAAGGAAAGGAGATCCTGCGCGGCATCGACCTGGTCGTCCGCCAGGGGGAGACCCATGCGTTGATGGGTCCGAACGGCTCGGGCAAATCGACGCTCAGCAACGTGATCATGGGCCGCCCCGGTTACGTCTTGACGAGCGGTCAGGTGATCTTCAAGGGCGAGGACATCTCGACCCTGACGGTCGACGAGCGGGCGAAGCGCGGGCTCTTCCTCGCGATGCAGTACCCCACCGAGGTGCCAGGGGTCTCCGTCGTGAACTTCCTGCGCACGGCCTATCAGGCGGTGAAGGGGGAGCAGGTGAGCGCCCTGGTTTTCCGCAAGCACATGAAGGCGCAGATGGACCGCCTCTCGATCGACGACGCGATGGTGAACCGCTATGTGAACCAGGGATTCTCGGGCGGGGAGAAGAAGCGGAACGAGGTCCTGCAGCTCGCCGTGCTCGAGCCCGAGATCGCGATCCTCGACGAGACCGACTCGGGGCTCGACATCGACTCGCTCAAGCTCGTGGCCGAGGGCGTGAACGAGCTGGTCGGCCCCGACCTGGGCGTCCTGGTGATCACGCATTACCAGCGGATGTTGAACTACATCACGCCGGATCGTGTCCACGTGATGATGGCCGGGCGGCTCGTGAAATCCGGTGGCCCCGAGCTGGCGCAAGAGCTCGAGGACAAGGGGTACGAGGGCATCCGTCAGGAGCTCGGGCTCGAGGAGGACGCCGCCGTCGAGGTGGTGTGACGATGAACGATCACGTGGGCGAACTCGACGTCGCGAGGATCCGGAAGGACTTCCCGATCTTGTCGCGGACGATCGGCGAGCGGCCACTCGTCTACCTCGACAGCGCCGCGACCTCCCAGAAGCCGCAGGCCGTGATCGACGCGGTCTCGCACTTCTACTCGAACCACAACGCGAACGCGCATCGCGGGATCTACCAGCTGGGGGAGGAGGCCACCGAGCGCTTCGAGGGGGCCCGCGCCACCCTCGCCCGGTTCTTCGGGGCGCCGGGACCCGAGTCGATCGTGTTCACGCGTGGGACCACCGAGGCGATCAACCTGATCGCGCAGGGGTGGGGCCGCACGTTCCTGCGCCCGGGTGACGAAGTGCTCATCACCGAGATGGAGCACCACTCCAACATCGTTCCCTGGCAGATGGTGACGGCGGCCACCGGAGCCACCCTCCGCTATATCCCGCTGACCGATGACGGACAGCTCGATCTCAGCGATCTCGGCTCGCTCCTCACCGAGCGGACGAAGCTGCTGTCCGTCACCGGCATGTCGAACGCGCTCGGCACGATCACCCCGCTGTCCGATCTGGTCGCGTCGGCACACGCGGTGGGAGCGCTGATCGCCGTCGATGCCGCGCAGCTCGCGCCGCACCACGCGATCGACGTGCAGGCGCTCGACGTCGACTTCCTCGCGTTCAGCGGTCACAAGATGCTCGGTCCGACCGCCTCCGGCGGCCTCTACGGCAGGCCGGCGGTGCTCGAGACGATGGCCCCGATGCTCGGCGGCGGCGAGATGATCCACGAGGTCTTCCACGACCACTCCACGTATAAGCCGGTGCCCTACCGCTTCGAGGCCGGGACGATGCAGGTCGCCCAACAGGTCGGGCTCGGCGCGGCCGTCGACTACCTGGAGGCGCTCGGGATGGACGCCGTGCGCTCCCATGAACGCGAGATCACGGCGTACGCGCTCGACCGTCTGCTCGACGCCGGCGCCACCGTGTTCGGTCCGCACGACGCCGATGCGCGTGGCGGCGCGGTGAGCTTCTGGTTCAAGGAGGTCCACCCGCACGACCTGGCGACGATCCTGAACGAGGACGGCATCGCGATCCGGGCCGGCCACCACTGCGCGCAGCTCGCGATGCGGCGCTACGGCGTCCCCGCGACGGCGCGCGCGTCGTTCTACGTCTACAACACGAAGGAAGAGGTCGACGTCCTCGTCGAGTCGCTCGACAAGGCGAACGCGATCTTCATCTAAGCTCACGCCGGCACACAGACAGACACGTACCGGGAGGACCATGTGGCGCTCGACGACATCTACAAGGAAGTCATCCTCGATCACTACAAGAGCCCGCGGAACAAGCGCGAGCTCGAGGGTGCCGAGCTGCAGTGTCACGCGAACAACCCGCTGTGCGGCGACGAGATCACCGTGTTCGCGCACCTCGAGGGAGAGAGCGTGCAGGCGGCCACCTTCCAGGGCGCCGGCTGTTCGATCAGCCAATCGAGCGCATCGATGATGACCGAGGCCGTGACGGGTGGCACGGTCGGGGACGCCATGGCGCTCACCGCCGGCTTCCGCGGGATGATGGCCGGCGAGGTCGATCCCGACGAAGAGCGGTTCGGCGACCTGATCGCGCTCAAGGGCGTGGTGAAGTACCCGATCCGGATCAAGTGCGCGGTCCTGGCCTGGGACGTGCTGCAGGAGGCGCTCGAGAGCGCCGGCAGCGCATCGGGGGCCCAACCACACGGCGTCGGCTGATCGGCCGCCTCCTCCGCCGCATCGACCCCGCGACCCTCTAGGCTTCGGCGATGACGCGCACCCTGAGACCCTCGCTCGACTGGCTGCTGGTCCTCGTGCCGGTCTCGATCGGTCTCGAGCTCGCCGGCGTCGCCGGGCTGCCGGTGTTCGCCGCGGCCGCGCTCGCGATCTTGCCGTTGGCGGGGCTGATCGGGCGATCCACCGAGCAGCTCGCGCTGCACACGGGTCCTCGTACCGGTGGCCTCATCAACGCGACGTTCGGCAACGTCACGGAGCTGATCATCGCGGTGTTCCTGCTGGTCGACGGGAAAGCCGAGATCGTGAAGGCGTCGCTGACCGGCTCGATCCTGGGGAACCTCTTGCTGGTGCTCGGCCTCTCGTTCTTCGTGGGAGGCCTCAAGCACGAGGAACAGGAGTACAGCGCCCGGGCGGCATCGGTGCACGCGACGTCGCTCGTGCTTGCGGTGACGGGGTTGTTGATGCCCGCGCTGTTCGCGCTCGGGGGCCGGGAGTCGTTCATCGAGCGCGAGATCGTGAGCGGCACCGTGGCCGTGGTGCTGATCGCGCTCTACGTCGCGGCGCTCGTGTTCACGATGGTGACCCACGAGCACCTGTTCCGCACCCCGTCGGAGGACGAGGCCGCGGCGTGGTCCAAGGGCAGGGCGATCGCGATGCTCCTGGTCGCCACCGCGTTCGTCGCCCTGGAATCGGAGTTCCTCGTGGCGTCGCTCGAGCCCGCGCTGGCGACCCTCGGGCTCTCCGAGCTCTTCGTGGGCCTGATCGTGATCCCGATCATCGGCAACGCGGCCGAACACTCGTCGGCCGTGATGTTCGCGCTGCGCAACAAGGTCGACATCACCCTTGAGATCGCGATCGGGTCGTCGACCCAGATCGCGCTGTTCGTGGCGCCCGCGCTCGTGTTCATCTCCCTCGCGGTCAGTCATCCGATGAGCTTCGTGTTCAGCACCTTCGAGGTGGCGGCCGTGGGCCTGTCGACCTTCCTGGTGTTCATGATCTCGAGCGATGGCCGCTCGAACTGGCTGGAAGGGGCGCAGTTGATGGGCGCCTACCTGATCATGGCCATCTCGTTCTTCTTCGTCGGAGCGCTTCCATGAGGCGCGGCGCCTCGAGGCGTGCCGCGGCCCTCGGGCTGGGCGTGCTCGCGCTCGTCGCCCCCTCCGCGGTCGCGCGCGCACAGGCGTTCGAGCGGATCGTCCGCTACGACGTCGAGATCGTGATCGAGGACGACGGCGCGCTCACGATCACCGAGACGATCGACTACGACTTCGGGACGGCTCCCGACCGGCACGGCATCATCCGCACGATCCCGACGACGCTGCGCTACGACGACACGTACGACCGGGAGTATCCCCTCACGGTGCTGTCGGTCGCGGCATCCGGCGGCGCCTCCGCGAACCACGTGATCGAGCACCCCGGAGGCGGCGTCACCGCGATCCGCATCGGCGACGCCGACCGGACGGTCACCGGACGCCACACCTACGAGATCCGCTACCACGTGGAGTCCGCGCTGAACGGGTTCCCCGACCACGACGAGCTGTACTGGAACGCGATCGGTCACGAATGGGACGTGCCGATCGGGGCTGCCGCCGTGTCCGTGCGCGCGCCGGCGGCGATCGCGAGGATCGCCTGCTACACCGGGTACGAGGGGTCGGTGCTGGGGTGCGCGAAGGCGTCGTCCGGTGGTGCCACCGCACGCTTCGCCCAGCGGGACCTCCAGCCGGGCGAGGGTGTGAGCGTCGTCGTGAGCCTGCCGAAGGGCGCCGTTCCGGAGCCCTCGCCGGACCTCGCCGAGCGGTGGTCACTCGCGAGGGCGTTCGCCCTGAACGGGGCCACCGGGACGGCCGCCGGCGGGCTCCTCGCGTTCGCCGTCGGCGGCATCGGCTACCTGATCTGGCGGACCGGCCGGGACCGGCGCTGGCGAGGCGGGCAGGTCGACCAGGTGATGGGGAACGCGACCGGGGAGTCGCAGGCGGTCCCGCTCTTGGAAGGGCGCGCCTCGGCACCCGTCGAGTTCGCACCCCCGGAGGACCTGCGGCCCGGCCAGATCGGCACCCTGATCGACGAGCGCGCGAACACCCTCGACGTCACGGCAACGATCGTGGATCTCGCGGTGCGCGGATACCTGCTGATCCAGGAGATCCCCAAAGAAGGGCTGTTCGGCAAGCCCGATTGGACTTTGATCCGCCTGGAGAAGGCCGACGACGACCTCCTGACCTACGAGCGTCGACTGCTCGACGGGCTCTTCAGCGGCGGGAGCGAGGTCACGCTGTCGTCGCTCAGGAACACCTTCGCGAAGCGTCTGGAAGGGGTGGAGGAGTCGCTCTATGTCGACGCCGTGTCGCGCGGGTGGTTCTCTGCTCGGCCCGACAAGGTCCGCGCGACCTGGAACCTGCGGGGATGGCTGCTGCTGATCGCCGGTCTCGGCGTGACATTCGCGCTCGCGCGATGGACGCATTGGGGCCTGGTGGGCATCCCCGTGATCGTCGCGGGCCTGCTGCTGATCGCGTTCGATCGGTTCATGCCCGCGCGCACCCCGAAGGGCACCGCGACCCTGCGGCGCGTGCGGGGGTTCCGCACCGTGATCGAGACCGCCGAGACGCACATGTCGAAGTGGGCGGAGGAGGAGAACGTCTTCACCCGGTTCCTGCCGTACGCGATCGTGTTCGGCTGCACCGACAAGTGGGCGAAGGCATTCGCGGGGCTTGCCGCGGAGCAGGTCACCTCCTGGTACCTGTCACCCCGGCCGTTCATCCTGGCGGACTTCGCGGACTCGATGGACGGGTTCGCGGTTTCGAGCGGCGGGATGCTGGCCTCGGTGCCGTCGGGCTCCGGCTCCAGCGGGTTCGGCGGTGGCGGCTTCTCGGGCGGAGGCGGCGGAGGCGGCGGCGGCGGTTCGTGGTGAGTCGCTGACCCGTAGCATGGGCCGGATGCGGATCACCTTCTCCGAGGACGGGCAGGACTTCCAGCGACGGGGTTGGGCCGAGCTGGTCATGGCCGATCCCGCCGGCACGTTCTTCCACACGCCCGACTACCTCAAGCTCTATTGGGAGGAGTTCGGCGAACAGCCCGAGCACCTGCTGTTCGCGTTCGCCGAGGACGACGACGGCACGCAGATCGGCGCCGTCGCGTTCGAGCGCGTCGACGAGACCCTGCGGTTCCTCGGCGGCACCGAGGTCACCGACTACATGGGCCCGGTCGGGATGCCGGAGCGCCGGGACGCCATCGCGAAGGAGCTCTGGACGGCGCTCCTGACCCGCGACGACTGGGCGTCGGCCGACCTGCGCGGCCTCCCCGAGGACAACCCGTGGCTCCCGCTCCTGCGCGACGCCGCCGCCGCCGCGGGGCTCTCGGTCGAGGAGTTGGAGGACCAGAACGGCGTGGCGCCGGTCCTCCCGCTCGCCGCGACGTGGGACGGGTACCTCCAGGGCCTCCCGTCGAAGCTGCGTCACGAGATCAAGAGGAAGGCGAAGAAGCTGGAGGCCGAGGCCGGCCCGTTCACGATCCACACCGCCACCGAGGAGACCCTGATCCCTTTGCTCGACCGCTTCGTCGAGCTCCACCGGATGAGCGAGGGCCCCAAGGGCGTCTTCATGCAGCCCGGGATGGAGATCTTCTTCCGCCGCCTCGCAGAGGCGTTCCTGTCGCGAGGGATCTTCAAGCTGCAGTTCATCGACGTGGGCGGGCAGCTCGCCGCCGGGACGATCGGCTATGCATTCCACGGGACCTTCTCGCTCTACAACTCAGCGTTCGACCGCACGTGGGGGAACCTCGCACCTGGCATGGTGCTCGTGGCCGAGGACATCCGGCTCGCGATCGAGGGCGGCGCGCAGGTCTTCGATCTGTTGAAGGGCGACTACGCCTACAAGTACCGGTTCGGGGCGACGCCGCGGCAGATCCGTCGGCTCGTCGTGACCCGGTAGCGGCGCTCGCGGGCGCGCTACACCTCGCGGATGTCCGCCGTGGCGAGGAGCGTGCCGTCCTCGGCCGTCAACCGGAGTCGGTCGAACGGCCGGAGGTCGACCGACGTCACGAGCCACGCCGCCCCGTCGCCCGACCGGTCGAACTCGAGCGGCCAGACCTCCACCGCCCGCCCGTCGTCGGCGAGCAGCGTGGGGGTGGCCGACCCCGCCTGGCCCGGCGCCCGCACGAACACGATCGCCCAGGACTGGTCCTCGTGGGAGTCGTACACCACGACGCTGCCCTCGAGCGTGCGGGCGCCCGCGGGGTCGAGCCGGGCCGCGCGGAAGTCGGTGCCGCCCAGGATCGCGAGCAGCCCGGTGTAGCTCGCGGCGTCGCCCGACGCACGGTCGGCGCGCCGCGCCTGACCGACCCCCCACGCGAGGGAGGCCACGAGGGCGAGGGTCAGGCCCGCGGCGAGCGCGGGGAGCGCCCACCGGCGCGAGGCCTGTGGGCTGCCGGCCGGGACGTCTCGCTGGTCGTCGCGGATCGCGCGGAGGACACGGTCGCGCAGCTCCCCGGGCGGGGCCACGTCGTGCGCGGCGACGGCGAACGCGGCGAGTCCTTCGCCGAGGGCCGAGGCCTCTCGCCGGCACGACGCGCAGCCTCGGACGTGCCGCCGCACGGCCGCGTCGTCGTGTTCGGGCATCGAGCCCAGCAGATGCTCGCCCAGGCGCTCGTGCACCGACTCACACGTCACGTCGTTGCTCCTCGCTCATCGCGTCCCGCAGCCGCAGCAGCGCGGAGCGGATCCGCGTCTTGGCGGTCCCCACCGGGATGTCCTCGAGCTCGGCGACCTCCCGGCTCGTCTTGCCTCCGAAGTACGCGAGCTCGAGCGCGGCGCGCTGCTCGGGGGAGAGCTGCGCCATCGCGCGGCGCGCCCGGTCGGCGAGATCGCCGATCTCGGCCAGCTCCTCGGGCCCGGCAGAGGGATCGGCCTCGCGCGGCCGTTCACCCCTGGCGAGGGAGCGCGCCTCGAGCACCCGGCGGCGCAAGGTGTCGATCGCGAGCGACCGAGCCACCAATAGCACCCAGGTCTCGAGCTTGCCGCGCGTGTCGTCATAACGGTCGGCGCTGCGCCACAGCTTCATGAACGTGTCCTGGACGAGATCCTGCGCGGCCGCCTCCGAGCCGAGCATCACGATCCCGAGTCCGTACACCCGCGAGGAGAAGCGATCGTAGAGCGCGCCGGCGGCACCCTCGTCGCGCGCGGCGAACGCACGCATCAGAGCCGCGTCGTCCTCGGGATCTCGGGGTCGCATGTTCAGCACGGTACTCCCAGGGAGTACGCACGGGCAGGGGGCCGGGTTCGAGGAACCGCGATCGCCGGTTCTCGCTTACGGGTAGGCGCGGAGCTGCTGCAACACGACGCCCGCGAGCTCGCGATCGCCGCCGAGCACGACCGCCCCCGAAGCGGTGACGTCGTCCGCGGAGAGCCGTCGGCCGGCCACGAGTGCGAGCTGCGGCGCCCGGCCACGGAGCGTGGCGTCGGGCTTCCTGGCTCCCGGGGGGACCTCGCCCGAACCCAAACCCCAGTGCCACGAGCCCTGGCCGGCGCCCTGGACCTCGACCAAGAGGCTTCGGCCCTCGAGCTCGTATCCGGCCTGGGAGAGCGCCCACGGCAGCATGCGCACCCCGAGGTCGATCGTGAGGTGGACGGGCCAGTGCTGGTACTGCGGGCCGAGGCCGTTCGTCGCACGCATGTCCTCGCCGTGCAGGAACCATTCGACGATCCTGGACTGCACGAGGTAACGGGCCGCGATGTCCCCCGCGAGCCAGGGGAACCGCGCGGTCGCCCAGCGTTCGTCGGTCAACAGCGCGGCGTAGGCGACGCACGACTCGGCGGCCTTGCCCCACGTCTCGATCAGCTCGCGGATCTCGGCGCCCGAGCGTCGGCTCACGGTCCAGGCGTTGAACGCGTCGACGTCGAACGCCCCGTCGTGCGCCGAGCGGAACTCTTCGAGCTCGATCGCGGGCTCGCCGGCCATCAGCTGGGCGGCCGCCGTGTCGGACGCAGCGAGGTGGGCGAGCACATCGCGGTTCCACCAACCGTCGGCCGCGCTCGCGAGTTCCCACGTCTCGGGTTCGGCGTACTGGATCATGCGGCCGAGCCGCTGCCGCTCGGCATAGGCGACCCCCAGCAGCTGTTCGCGGTCCAGGCTCACGGCGGCGGATCCTTCCTCTCGTGCACGCGGGTGTCGCGGCGGATTGTACATTCGGCGGCATGCGCGTCCTCGTGGCTCCCGACAAGTTCCGCGGCACGCTCACCGCGCGCCAAGCCGCGGAGGCGATCGAGACGGGATGGCGCCGGTCCCGCCCGGCCGACGTCCTCGACGTGGTCCCGATGGCCGACGGGGGTGAGGGCACGCTCGAGGCACTCGTCGACGCGCAGGGAGGGCGGACCGTGACGGCCACCGTCACGGGGCCGCTCGGCGACCCGGTCGACGCCGCGTTCGGCCTGGTGGAGACGCCGGACGGCCTCACCGGGGTGGTCGAGTCCGCGCGAGCCTCGGGGCTGGCCCTGCTCGGCGAGGGGAGGCGTGACCCGCTTCGCACCACGACCCGGGGCACGGGGGAGTTGATCTTCGCGGCGCTCGAGGCCGGCGCCCGCCGCGTGGTCGTCTGCCTGGGCGGCAGTGCCACGAACGACGGAGGGGTGGGGATGGCCGGCGCCCTCGGCATCCGGTTCCTGGACGTGCAGGGCCGAGAGCTCGCCGGCGGCGGGGCGGGGCTGCTGGACCTCGCCCGGATCGACGAACGCGGTCTGCATCCTGCCGTCGCGACGGCCGCCTTCCTTGGGGCGACCGATGTCGACAACCCGCTGTGCGGTCCGAGCGGCGCGAGCCACGTCTACGCCCCGCAGAAGGGCGCCTCGCCCGACGACGTGTTCCTGCTGGACCGTGCTCTCTCGCACCTGGCGGCGATCGTGCACCACGATCTGGGGATCGCGCTGAAGGACGAGCCCGGCGCCGGGGCCGCGGGCGGCCTGGGCTTCGGACTGCTGGCGTTCTGCGGCGCGCGGCTCCGGCGGGGGGTCGACGTCGTGATGGAGGCGGTGGACCTGGGCGGACGGATGGACGGCGCCGACCTCGTGATCACGGGGGAAGGTTCGTTCGACGCCCAGTCGCTCCACGGGAAGGTGCCCGCCGGCGTGATGGGACTCGCGTCGCTCCTCTCTGTGCCGGTCGCGGTGCTCTGTGGGCGCGCAGAGGTCGAGCCCGAGAACGTGACCGTGCGATCCCTAGTGGCGCGGGTCGGCGAGGAAGCGGCGCTCGGCGCTACCCGGCGCTCCCTGGAGCTCCTCGCGGGCGAGCTCGCCACCGACCTGCCGGCAGGCGTGGCGCGATGAGCTCGGCGATCGAGCGATTCACCGACGGCGCGCGTGCGCTCGGGCTGCATCCCGAGGTGCGGCGGTTCCCCGAAGGGACGAAGACCGCGGAGGCCGCCGCTCAGGCGATCGGGTGCGACGTGGGCCAGATCGTGAAGTCGCTGATCTTCATGGCCGACGACGCGGCGATGCTCGCGCTCACGTCCGGTCGCAACCGCGTCGACGAGTCGAAGCTGGCCGCGGTCACCGGCGCACGCAAGGTCCGCCGTGCCACCCCCGAGGAGGCCCGCGAGGCGACGGGGTTCGCGGTCGGTGGCACGCCGCCGTTCGCGCACACCAAGGCCGTACGCGCGTTCATCGACGCAGACCTGCTTGGCTACGACCAGGTCTGGGCGGCCGCGGGCACACCCGATTCAGTGTTCCCGCTGACCCCCGCGGACCTCCTGCGCGTGAGCGAGGCGAGCACGGCCGCGTTCACCGAGGATCGCTGACCCTCGTCGATGTCTGGAGGGGCTATCATGGGATGCAACGTCAACCGCCCGCGAACTCCCCGGAGGACCCGATGATCACGCTGACCGAAGCTGCCGCAGGCAAGGTGAAGGAGCTCCTGGTCGAAGAGGGCCGCGAGGACATCGCGCTCCGCGTCGCGGTCTCGCCCGGTGGCTGTTCGGGCCTTCGGTACGCGATGTACCTCGACGACCAGCTCACCGAGAAGGACGAGACCCTCGATCAGTTCGGCGTGAAGATCGTGGTCGACAAGATGAGCGTGCCGTATCTGTCGCAGGCCACGGTCGACTTCGTGGACTCGCTCGAGCAGTCGGGCTTCACGATCGACAACC
>JANLXF010000208.1:0-19751 GCA_031364965.1 Actinomycetes bacterium
CACCAGCTTGCGGTCGACGCCGCCGTGACGGATCGATTCGAGGGCGCGCTTGCCGAGGTAGTCCTGGGGCTGCTCCTCGACGAGCCGCTCGAGGCCCATCACGTGGAACGGTGTGTCGGTCAGTCGGAGATCCGAACCGTAGTTGAAGATCCCCGCTTCGATCCTGCGGGCCTCGCACGGGGCGATCGGGCGGATGTCGTACTCCTCGCCTGCGGCGGCGATCGCGTTCCACAGGTCGTCGCCACGCGAGCCATCGAGCAGGTTCACCTCGAAGCCCGGGACCGCGGTCCATCCCGTGCGGCTGATCAGCACGGGGATCCCATCGATCTCGAACCGCTCGGTCCAGTAGTACTTGATGTCGTAGATCGCGGGGCCGACGAGCTTCTCGAGGGTCTTGCCCGACATCGGACCCTGTACCTGCATCGGGTGCACGTCGGGGAGGGTAACCTCGGCATCGAGACCGCTCGCGGCGGCCACGCCGAGGGCGTAGAGGCCGGCGTCGGAGTCGGCGAGCTGCATCCACCAGACCCCGTCGTCGACGTGCAGCAGCACGGGGTCGTTCACGATCCCGCCCTCGGGCCCGATAACCAGCATGTACTTGCCCTGTTTGACCGCGCACTTCGTGAGATCGCGGCAGGTGATCATGTCGATCAAGCGGTCGGCGTCGGGACCGCTGACCTGTACGGTCCGCTCCACGCCGACATCCCACATCGTGACGCCCTCGTTCAGCGCCCGGTACTCCACATCGGGGTCGTCGTAATACGCGGGCAGGTACATGTGGTTGTAGATGTCGTACGACGTACACCCAGCTCGGCGCGTGGCCTCGAAGAACGGCGACCGCCGGTACCAGGGCCCGAAGTACAGGGTCCCGCTCTTCTCGAGCATCTCGACGCGTTCGTTGACCACCTCGGAGCCTCCTCGTTCGGCGAGCGAAGGGTCCACCCTAGGACGTCGTGGCCGGGCGGAGGTAATCGACACCGGGATCGCGGAAGGATCGCGGCCTCAGGCGGCCGCGCCGTTGCCCTGGTGCGCGACGTTGTGGCTGCGGCGACCGTCGTGGCCCGCGCGCTCGATCCGGCGCGCCCGCGTGCCGGGCTTGCTGTCACCGTGCTCGGCCGCGCGACGATCGTGACGGCTCCTGGCCTTGGGCGCGGCGGCATCGCTCGCGTCGAGACCCGCGTAGATGTCGCCGATCGAGAGGCCGCCCGTCCCGGTCAGTCCGGCGGGGGGAAGGCAGGTCTCGATGTAGTAGTTGCAAGGGGGCTCACTTCCGCCGCGGGTGGGCGTGCCGCCGGCGCCCACCCAGCCGCCCGGCACGATCCCGCTCCCGTCTCCGGCGGGAGGGATCGGCGAGATCGAGGGGCGGCCGATGCCGGGGCTGCTGGGCTCGGCGGCCGCTCCGCCGACGATGTCGACAGGGACCCGCGAACCACCCAGCGCGAGGGCGAGGACCAGGGCACCTGCCGCGGCCGCACCACTGAGGGCGATCGTGCCGAGTCGCCGGTTGAGCGCCGAGGCCGGGTCGGACGCCGGCGCCGAAGCGGCCGGGACAGCCGCCGCCTCCGAGGGGCGGTGCAGCTGCCCGCCCTCGCCGCGCGCGAGGACCTCGCGGAGCGTGGCAGCGTCGCGCGAGCCCGCGACGCCACCGGCGAGCGACGTGGCGCACACCACCCCGGTGAGCGCCTCGATCGCGAGCCCCAGCTCGCGAAGGACGTTGGGGGGTTCGACCCGGGCATCGCCACCGATCGGCACCACCGCGCTCGGCCACACCAGGACCACCTTCGTGGCCGGTGAAAGGTCGCGCACCATGCCCACCGAGAGGGCGCCGATCCCGTCGTCCATCACGACGACGTCGGGCTCGTGCAGGGCGACCGAGCGAGCGAGCTCGGCGGGCGTGGCCGCCTCGCCGACGACGTCGTATCCCTCACCATCGAGGACGAACCGGAGGAACCCCTTGCGAGCGACGGTTCCCTCGGCGACGACGATCCGGACGGTGTCGCTCATGCGAGCGCTGTCCCCCGTTCGACCTTCAGCATGCGAGGACCCTATCCCGCCGGAACGACATGGGGTGTGAGCCTAGCGGACTTCCTTCCGGGCCGCCTTCCCGGTGAGATCGGCTGGGGGCGTCCGGTCGGCCTCCGGCGCTTCGGCCCCTGCGGGAGGGGCCCCCCGGACGGAAGAGGGGGCCCCGGCTCCGCCCTAGCGTCGGAGGTGTAGACATCGACAGAAGGGACGAAACCATGGCCTCCACGACACGCAAGGCCCGCACCCGCTGGGCCACGAGGATCCCGGCCGTGATCGTGATGCTCGTCGGCGTGGTGCTGATCGGCACGACGGTCATGAACAACCTGTTCAAGGTGGGACCGGCATTCGAGAACCTGACCGCCGGCTTCCGGCCGGTGCTCACCGCCCAGGCGATCGAGACCGCGCGCGCAGACGTCGCGGCGCTCGGCGCTGCCGGCATCGAGTTCCAGACCGCGGTCGTACCCGCGATGGCCGACAGGCTCGGGATGACACCCGAGGCGTTCCAGGCGTTCGTGGGCGAGCGGTTCCCCGGCGTCGCCGACGGGATGGCGGCGCTGCCGCAGATCGTGCCGACGTTCTCCGGGTTGATCGACACGCTCGACGCGCAGCGCGGCGTGTTCGCGTCCGCCGACGCGATCCCGACCTCGAGCATCCCGGCCACCACGATCCCGTGGGCGCTCCTGATCGCCGGGATCGTCTCGCTCGCGCTCGGACTCTTCATGTGGTTCGTGCCTCGCGCCGGCGGGATCGTCGCGATCGCCCTCGGCGCCGCGCTGGTGGCGGTGCCGTTCGCGCTGTCGCTTCCGAGCAAGGCATCGGATGCCGACCAGATGAACGCGAACTTGCAGCCCGTCTACACCCCGGCGCTGATCACGCAGGCAGGAGGTGCCGTCACGACCGTCGGCACGATGGGGACCGAGATGTCCGACACGATGCTGCCCGCGCTCGCCGACACGCTCGGCATGACGGCCCCCGAGCTGCAGACGTTCTTGGGGGACAACTTCCCCGCGACCGCTGCCGCCCTCCAGACCATGCCCGCGTCGATGGAGCGGTTCCAGGGACTGGTGCGGACGTTCGACACGAACCTGGCGAACTACGACACGCTGAAGCCCGTGTCGTTCGCGCCGATCATCTGGACCGTGATCGCGGCCGGCGCCGTGTTGTTCGTGATGGGCGTCTGGGCGTTCGCGCCCGGCCGACGTCCCGAAACGGTGATGGTCGAAGAACCCGAGCCGATCCGCCGTCCGGTGAGCGCAGGCGCTTTCTGATCACGCCTGAGAGCCGAGGCCCGCCGACCCGACCGGCCGGCGGGGCCTCTGCGCGTCGCGCGGACCGAATGCTCTGCCATGAGGCAGCAGCGGACCCGATCGGCCGTACCCTAGGAGGGATGGACGACTACCCCGAGTGTCCGTGCCGCGGCTACCGGGAGTGCCCCATGTGCCACGACCTCCGGCCGTGCGGCCATTTCGGCAAGAGCCGGTTCTGTCCGCCATGCCAGCGCCTGCGCAAGCAGGGGATGCGCCCCGGGCCCAGGCGCACGGGCCCGATGCCCGCCGGGCGCACGTGCGCCGGCGAGGGGTGCGACACGCGGCTGAGCGTCTACAACCGCGGTGAGCTCTGCTCGACGTGCCTGCAGGGAAGGACCCGGGCCCCCGCGCTCCCGAAGGGCTAGACGGCGGCCTTCGGCGAGGCGTGCGTCGTGCGCTTGAGGGCGGTCTTGGCCGCGTACATCCGTTCGTCGGCCAGGCCGAGGAGATCGTCGATCGAGCCGACGGCGTTGTGGAGCTGGATCACGCCGATGCTGAAGCCGACCCCCTTCGACCGCGGGTCGGCGGCCAGCGAGTTGAGGACCCGGTCCAGGGCGAGCTCGGCGGCATCGCAGTCGGTGTGCGGGAGCAGTACGGCGAACTCGTCGCCGCCCAGTCGCGCGACCAGGTCGGTCGGGCGCAGACTGTCACGCAGCGTGTCCGCGACGACCCGAAGCACGGCGTCGCCCGCGGCATGTCCGTGCTCGTCGTTGACCGCCTTGAAGCGGTCGAGGTCGATGTAGGCCAGCGACAGCGGTCCGCCGTAGCGTCGAGACGAGTACATCTCGCGCTGTGCCTCCTCCTGGAACCAGCGGTAGTTCGCGACGCCGGTGAGCGGATCGGTCCGGGCGAGGTCGCGTTCTCGTTGGTGGGCATCGCGCAACCGGGCCAGCACCAACACCACGACGACGAAGACGCCGAGCCGCATCATGCCGTTCCACACGGGGAGGAACCCGCCCTCGTCGCGCGAGATGTCGCCGATCATGCCGACCATGCTGCAGACCCCGGCGGTGATGAACCCGTAGCCGCGACCCCCGTACGACGTCACGAACCCGATCGGCGCGAGGTAGAAGAGCGCGAACGACAGGTACACCCCGCTCAGGAAGTCGATCCAGCCGATCGCGGCCACGACGATGAGCGCCACGAGGAAGACCGTGAGCGGAGCACGCTCCCTGAAAGTCCTGTCGACGACATCCATCTGCCCGTTCGTCATCGGCCGCGTTCCATCGGGCCTTGACCACCGGTCCACGAGGCCCTAGGGCGAAAGTCGCCGGGCCCACGACCTTCGGACCCTCAAGAATCGCAACCGAGGGCGGTTCCGCACGCAGCGCGTGCGCACTACCCTTCCGGACATGCGGATGGATCGAACCGTCACCGAGCCCAAGCCTCCCGCGACGCCGTCGTGGGACAACACCTCGCTGCGGAACCGTCTCGAGCAGCGACCCGCTCCCGGCGCGGCCATCGAAGCGCTCCACGCCCTCGCACAGGAGCGCGAGACGCTGGCGGTCCAGAGCAAGCGCTCGCGGCGCCGGCGTCGTCGCTGAAGCCCCGGATCAGCCGTGAGGGGGTCCGGACCTAGCGGGTCCCATGCGGCCGAGCGCGTCGTAGGCAGCGTACTTGTACGCCTCACCGAGCGTCGGATAATTGAAGACGGTCTCGATGAAGGTCTCAACGGTCCCGCCGAGCGTGATCGCGACCTCGCCCACGTGCACGAGCTCAGAGGCCCGCTCACCGATGCAGTGACAACCGACCAGCCCCCGCGTCGCGCGATCGAACACCAGCTTGATCATGCCCTCGCGGTCGCCCAGGATCTGGCCCCTCGCGTTGTCCTCGAAGAACGCGCGGCCCACGACCGCATCGATGCCGGCAGCCTCGGCCTCTCGCTCGCCGAGCCCGACGCAGCTCACCTCGGGGATCGTGTAAACGCCGTACGGCAGGAGGCTCGACACCTCTTGCTTGTAGGCGAAGCCGAACGCACGGCACACGGCCACGCGCGCCTGTTCCATCGAGGTTGAAGCCAGGGCGGGGAAGCCGACGACGTCCCCCGCCGCATAGATGCCCGGGGCGGACGTCCGGAACGCCTCGTCGACGTCGACGTAGCCCCGTGCGTCCGTCGCCACACCGACGGCTTCGAGCTGCAGGCCGGCGGTGTTCCCGCTCCGGCCCGACGCGACGAGCAGCTGGTCGCACGCGATCACCGCGCCGGACGTGAGCCGGCAGGTGAGCCGCCCGTCCTCGTCGCGACCCACCGATTCGGCGCGTTCCTCGAGGTGGGGGCGCACCCCCAGGTGCGTCATGCCCGCCAGCAGCCGTTCCCCGATCTCGTGATCGAGGAAGGGCAAGAGCGAGTCACGACCTTCCACCAGATGGACCTCGACGCCCAGCGCAGCGAACATCGAGGCGTACTCGCATCCGATCACCCCACCGCCCAGCACCGCGAGCGACCCGGGCAGTCGTTCGATCCCGAGGATGTCGTTGGAGTCGTGGACGCCGGGATCGTCGAACGGGATCGAGGGCGGGCGGAACGGGTGCGAGCCCGTGGCGATCAGGAACACCTCGGCCGAGAGCCTGCGGGTCCCGTCGCTCGCGACGACCTCCACCGTGTGCCGATCCAGGAACCGGGCTTCGCCGTGGATCTGCTCGATGCCGTGCGCGTCGAGGTTCCGCAGGATCCGCGCGGTCTCGGAGCGACGCACGGCGTCCTTGCGTGCGATCAGCTTGGCAACCGCGAGTCCGGGTTCGACCTCGACCGTCACCCCGTACAGGTCGAGCTGGCGATAGCCCGAGAGGAACAGCGCGGTCTCGCGGAGCGTCTTCGAGGGCAGCGTGCCGGTGTGCACGGCGGCGCCGCCCGGCTGTGCCTCCCGCTCGACGACGGCGACGCGCTTGCCGAAGTACGCCGCCTGCGCCGCACCCTTCTCCCCCGCCGGCCCGGCGCCGATGACGACCAGATCGAACGGTTCGACGGTGTCCGTTGCCATCGACGCCCCCTCGGGCGCCCTCGGGGGACGCCCGTGCTCAGTATCCAGGTCGTAGGCTCCGCGTGATGGCTCCGCTCGCAGATCTGGATGGTCGGCGCGCCCTCGTGACCGGGGGGAACCGCGGCATCGGCCTCGAGGTGGTACGGCTCCTCGCCACCCTCGGGGCGGACGTCATGCTCGGGTGTCGCAGCCTCGAGGCGGGCCGGGAGGCGGCGGCGTCGCTCGGGCTGCCCGAGGTGACCCCGATCCGTATCGACGTGGCCGACCGTGACAGCGTCGCCGCCGCGAGGGAGTACCTCGCGGCCGAGGGCGTCGACGTGCTGGTGAACAACGCGGGGATCTATCCACGCGGGAACGTCACGGCCGCGCAGATCGACGAGGCCTGGCAGGTGAACGCGCTCGGCGCCTGGCGTCTATCGCAGGCGCTCGTCCCGGCGATGCGCGAGCGCGGGTGGGGTCGCATCGTGAACGTCTCGACCGAGCTGGCCACCGGCGCCCACGAGCGACGCGGCGGTGGGATCTACCCGGTCACGAAGGTCGTGCTGAACGCGATGACGCGCGCGCTGGCGGAGGATCTGACCGGGACCGGGATCTTGGTGAACGCCTGCAGTCCCGGATGGTGTCGGTCGGACATGGGCGGCGATGACGCGCCGCGATCCGCCGAGCAGGGTGCCGGGAGCATCGTGTGGGGGGTCACGCTTGCCGACGACGGGCCGACCGGAGGGTTCTTCCAGGACGGCCGGCCGCTCCCCTGGTGAGGAACAGCGACCGACGCGATCAATCCTCGGCGTCGACGGGGGTCACGGTGTCCTCTGAGACGCGGCGCTCGACGTCCAGCTCGTCGGCATCGGCGCTCTGGAGCCGCGCCCCTTCGACCTCGTGGCCGCACGTGAAGGTCTGCATCTGACGGCTCTCGGGCTGCTGCTCTCCGAACTCGACGGTACGCAGGGTGCCGTCCCCGCAGATCGGACACGTCGTGGAGTCGGCATCGCTCATGCACACCACCGTACACGCAGGGTCGCGCTCGGCCACGAACCGAAGGCGCGCATCACTTGGCGTTCCTCGACGTGCTCTCCTTCGCCTCCAGGCCGACCGCTGCCCGGAGCTCCATCATGTCGCGATCGAGCGAGGAGTCGGGGTACTCCGCTGCGAGGTGCTGCATGAGGTCGGCGAGACCGTCCGCGATCGCGTTGAGCTTGTGCTGGGTCGCCTGGTCGTTGCGCGTCTGACTGTTCTGCAGCAGGGCCACCAACAGGAACGTGATGATCGTCGTCGTGGTGTTGATCTCGAGCTGATACTGGGAGTCCAAGAAGGCGTGGATCCCTCCGGTCGAGGCGATCAACACCACGCCCTGCACCAGCCAGACCAGGACCAGCAAGAGGCAGAAGGCGAAGAATGGCGCCCGGCTGGCGAGGGTAGCCGCGAGACCGGCGAACCTGTCGAAGAACCCGACCCGGCTCGAGACCTCGCTCGGCAGCAGGATGGCATGGGACCTCTTGCTCATCGGAGCCTCCTTCTCATGGGCCGACCCGGTCGATACCCCGACCGGACGAGGGGTATGCCCGATCAGCGCCCCAGCAAGCTCGCGATCACGTTGATCGTCGTGGCGATCACCGCGATCCCGAAGACGTAGGACAGCAACGCGTGGCGTATGGCAACGATGCGCAGGCGCCGGGACGTGAAGTCCGTGTCGGAGACCTGATAGGTCATGCCCAGTGTGAAGGCCACGTACGCGAAGTCGCCGTAGTCCGGGGGCGTATCGTCGTGGAAGTCGATCCCACCCCCGACGAGGTAATACAGGTGCGCGTATCGCAGCATGAACACGGTGTGCACGGCGAGCCAGGACACCACGACGGTGACGACGGCCAGGAGTGTGATGAGCGCCTCGGCGGCGCCCGCTTCGTCCGATGCCTTCAGCAACGCGAGTCCGACGCCCGGCAGGCTCGCGACGCTCGCGGCGATCAGCACGAGATCGGCCGCTGCACGTGAATCGTCCTCGCGGGTGGCGAGCCCCTCGGTGGTCCGAGCGTCGGCATCGTGCACCGCCACCCACACCCAGCCGCCGAAGACCGCGGCGGCGGTGTCCCACGCCACAAGGGTGGCCACCTGCCACGGGACGACCAACGCAGCGGCCGCTCCGATGATCAGCCCGACGCCTCCGGCCACGGCAACCCGAGACAACGCCGTGATGCGACGGCCCCGGACGTACTCGACTTCACGACCCTTCGTCACTCGGCAGACACTAGCGCGGAAGCGATCCCTACTCTCAGTACTGCGTGGTCTCGACGGGCTCCACGATCCGGGCTCGCACGTCGGACATGAGCGTTCCCTGGACCCGATCCCAGACGCCCCGCAGCGTCGTCAGCAGTGCCGCTGCGTCGTCCGCCGAGTCGAACTCGAGATCGATCATGACGTAGCTCGGGTCGTCCGACGCCCGGAGGATCCGGTACCGGCGGACCCCCGAACGCTCGCGGCCGACGGGATCGGCATCGAACGCCTGCTTCCAGGCGTCGTAGTCAGGCACGGGGTGTTCGATCCGTAACACGGTCATACGGCATCCTCTCCTTCGGAGCTCGGTCGCTACAGTAGTGCTGTATCTAATACGGTGCTACTGTATCGGAATGTCCCGATCTGTCAAGGCGCGCCGCCGATACGACTCACCCCGACGGAGGCAACAGGCCAGTGCGACTCGGGCCGCGGTGCTCGGCGCGGCACGAGCGCTGTTCGTCGAGCGTGGATTCGTCGCCACCACGGTCCGGGCGATCGCCGACCGAGCGGCCGTCTCGCCCGAGACCGTGTACGGGACGTTCGGGACCAAGCGCGCGTTGCTGTCTTCGGTGCTCGACGTCGCGATCGTGGGAGACGATGCCGCCGTTCCACTCCTCGAGCGGGCGTGGGTACGGGAGATGCGCGAGGAGCCCGATGCGCGTCGCAGGCTTTCGATCCTCGCGAGGAATGGACGGCTGATCCTCGAGCGCACCGCCCCGATCCACGACGTCCTGAGAAGCGCCGCCGCCGGCGATCCGGAGATCGCCTCACTCTGGGAGCGGTACTCGTCCCAGCGCTACGCCGGCCAGCGCGAACTGGTCCGCATCCTGGGTGCGGGCGGGTCGTTGCGGAAGGAGCTGACGGCCGCCGCGGCGACCGACACCCTCTTCGCGATCGGCAGCCCGGAGACCTACCGGCTCCTCACCGACGAACGGGGCTGGTCCCCGGACCGGTTCGAACGATGGTATGCCGAGACCCTGGCGCGCCTGCTCCTCGACCCGGACGAGCAACGAGGGAAGAAGGTCCGCGCTCAAGCGTAAGCTCGACGATGAGATGGAGCCCGACACCGAGCGTCCGAGCTGCTGCTTCGACGAATGGGCCTCGTCGAACGCGCGGCGTGCCCGTTCGAAGGAAACCGTGGCCGGGGTCACCGGGCCGCTGCTCGACGCCCTCGAACGCACCGGCCTTGACGGTCGGACGGTGCTCGACGTGGGCTGCGGCGTGGGCGACCTGATGCTGGCGCTCCTCGCCCGCGGCGCGAGCACCGGGACCGGGATGGATCTGGGCTCGGGCGGGATCCAGCAAGCCCGCGACCTGGCGGCCTCGAGGGGGCTCGCCGACCGGGCGACGTTCGTCGTGGGCGACGGCGCCGTGACGCCGCTCGCGGCCGCGGACGTCGTCGTCCTCAATCGCGTGGTCTGCTGCTACCCCGACGTAGACGCCCTGATCGCGAACGCGACGGGCGCCGCGCAGCGGGTCTTCGCCTTCACGGCACCGGTGGATCGGGGCATCGTCGGAGCCTTCAACCGCGTCTCGACGTGGTGCTCGAACCGGTGGTACGCCCTGCGTCGAGAGAAGTACCGCGGGTTCCGGGTCTTCGTGCACGATCTGGACGAGGTGGAACGGAAGATCCGCGCCGCGGGGTTCGAGCGGACGCACGACGACCGGGTTCGCGCGGTCTGGCGCCTCGAGGTCTTCGCCAGGCGAGAGCCCCTGGCATCCACGTGACGAGGAGCGGGAGCCGCTGCGGTAGCCTCTGGCGATGACCGAGTCCGGCGCCGGCGATCGCTCCGCCCCCCGCTGCTTCGTCGGCTCGGAGGTGGGCACGCTCCGCCGCGTGATGCTGCACCGCCCCGGCCTCGAGCTCCGGCGCCTCACCCCTTCGACCGCGCGCGAGCTGCTGTTCGACGGCGTGCTGTGGGTCGGGCGGGCACGCGAGGAGCACGACGCCTTCGCGGCGGCACTCGCCTCTCGCGGCGTCGACATCGTCTACCTCGACGATCTGCTGGCCGACGTGCTCGAGCAACCGGAGGTGCGCGCGGAGCTCGTGCAGACCCTGGATCCGCAGCTCCTGGGGCCCACCCTGGGGCCGGAGGTGCGGGAGTGGCTGACGGCGCTCTCGTCGTCGGCGCTCGCCGAGCACCTGATCGCCGGGGTGACCTTCGACGAGCTTCCGTTCGCCAGCGGGAGCATCGTGGCGCGGATGGGGCGCGGGTTCGTGGCCCCGCCCCTGCCGAACACGCTGTTCATGCGCGACACCTCGGCCTGGATCTACGGCGGCGTCTCGATCAACTCGATGGCGATGCCGGCGCGCATCCGCGAATCGCTCCATCTCGAAGCGGTGTACCGCCACCACCCGATGTTCGCCAACGCAGAGTTCGAAGTGTGGACCGACGACGCGCACGCGCCGATGTTCATCGAGGGAGGCGACACCCTCGTGATCGGCAACGGCGCCGTGCTCGTCGGCATCGGCGAACGGACCCATCCGGCGGCGGTCGAGATCCTCGCGACCCGTCTCTTCCGGGCGGGCGCCGCCACTCAGGTGATCGCCGTCGAGATCCCCTCGCGGCGCTCGAGCATGCACCTCGACACGGTGCTCACCCAGCTCGACGTCGACGCGTTCACCGTCTTTCCCGACGTGCGCGACGCGATGACGACGTACGTGATCACGCCGGGTGCGGGCGGCGGCCTCGCGGTGGCGGAGGAGCACGACCTGTTCGCGGCGATCGCGCGCGCGCTCGATGTGCCCGCGATCCGGCAGTTCGAGACGGGCGGCGACCGGTTCCAGGCCGAGCGCGAGCAATGGGATGACGGCAACAACGTGCTCGCGATCGCGCCCGGCGTGGTCGTGGCCTACGAGCGGAACGTCGACACGAACAGCCGGCTGCGCGACGGCGGCATCGAGGTCATCGCGATCGACGGCGAGGAGCTCGGCCGCGGTCGCGGCGGCCCGCGGTGCATGTCGTGCCCGATCGAGCGCGACGCGATCGAGCGCTAGAGGCTCACGAGCGCCGCAGGGTCCACGGCCGGCGACGTCGCTGATCGGCGCGCGCCGCCCGGAACGCCTGCCAGCCCGGGATCCCGTTGACGCCGCCGCCCGCGTGCGTCGCCGACGACCCGTGGTACAGGCCGGCGATCGGCGTTCGATAGTCGGCGTAGCCTGGCGAGGGCCGCATGTGGAACAGCTGATCCACCGTGAGCTCGCCGTGGAAGATGTTCCCGCCGATCAGCCCCAGCTCCTGCTCCATGTCGTACGGACCGATCACCTGCCGGTCGATCACCGCGTCGCGGAAGTTCGGCGCGAGCTCGGTGTAGCCGTCGATCGCGCGGTCGGCATAGGCCTCGAGCTCCTCGTAGTGCGGCGCCTCGTTCCACTCGTGGGGCACCCACTGGCTGAACATCGAGAAGAAGTGCACGCCCTCGGGTGTGAGATCGTGATCGATCGTCGTGGGGATCGCGCCGTCGACGAAGGGTCGCGTCGCCGCCCTGTGCTCCAGGTGCGCGTCCTGGAACGCGCGCTCCGCGTACTCGCGCGACAGGCACAGCTCGACCGACCCCGTGTGGTGGTCCTGCAGGTTCGTGCCGGGGTCGGCCGTGAAGTTCGGCAACTCGCTGAGCGCCACGTTGATCTTCACGACGCCGGAGCGGCTCTTCCAGCGTTCGATGTCGAACACGAACTCCTCGGGCAGCTCGGCTCGATCGACCAGGTCCAGGAAGCCCACCTTGGGATGCACGCAGCTCACGACGACGGGCGCACGCAGCTCCTCGCCGGTGTCGAGCGTGACGCCGACGGCGCGCCCGCGCTCGACCAGGATCTTCGCCACCCGGGCCCCGGTCCGGACCTCGCAGCCGAAGGAGATCGCCGCGTCGCGGATCGACTCGGACACCGTGCCCATGCCTCCCCGGGGGAAGCCCCAGTTCACCGTGTGGCTGTCGCCGCCGCCGACGCCGCCGATCGCGTGGTGCAAGAGCACGTACGCGGTGCCCGGCTCGTCGGGGCCCGACCACTGCCCGATCAGCCCGTCGACCATCATGATCGTCTTCATCTGCTCGGACTCGAACCAGCGGTCCAGCAGCTCCGACAGGCTCATCGTGAACAGACGCGTGGCGTCGGCCACCCCGCGGCTGCCGAGCTGACGCATCGTCCATGCGGCTTTCGACTGCGTGAGCAGATCCCCTACCGTGAGCGAGCCCACGTTGGGCGGCACCTGGTGGAGCAACGGTCCGACCACCTCGGTGACGCCGTGGAGCCATGCCTCGTACGCGGGGAGCGCCTCGGCGTCCTTCACCGAGAACTGCGCGATCGAGTCGTAGGTCTTCTTCGCGTCGTCGCCGTAGATCTTGATCGAACGGCCGTCGGGGAAGGCCTGGTAGTACGGGCCGAACGGCGTGACCTGGTATCCGTGCCGCGCGAGCCGGAGCTCCTCGATCAGGAACGCGGGCATCAGCGACATCACGTACGAATAGGTCGACACCTTGATCTCGGGGTGGTTCGGGAACGGCGCACTCGTGTCGACCGCTCCGCCCACCTTCGAGCGGGATTCAAGGACCACCGTGCGTGCGCCCGCCTTCGCGAAGTAGGCGCCCGCCACCAGGCCGTTGTGTCCGCCGCCGACGACGATCGCGTGATACGGAGCGCCCATCAGATGCCGTGGAGCTTCCGCACGTTGCCGGCGAGTACCCCGCGCCCGATCGACTCGGCGTCGGACTCCGACAGGTAGTCCCGGTCGACGAACGTACCCAGCACCCGCTCGAGCGCCTCGCGCACCATGCGTGCCGACACGGGGAACATCTCGGGCTCGGAGGACTCGTCGCACCCGTGCAGCACCTTCGCGCCGGGCACCGAGCCCAGGATCATCTCGAGCGACCAGTCGGTCTGGCCCCAGCCCCAGGGCACGAGCTCGGACAGGTCCATATAGATGTTGGGCAGGACCGTGCCGATGTACGTGGCCTCGGCCACCCATGGCCACCCCGAATGGATCATCACGATCGGGATGTCCTGATGCTCGACGAAGAACGCGAACGCGTCCGAGGGCTTGGCGTGCGTGAGGTTCACGTCGGGGTCGCCCGCGCCCACGTGCACGTGGAACACGCGGTCGTGCTCCTTCGCGATCGCGAACGAGCGCCGCAGCAGGAAGTCGCGCACGGGCTTCGCGTGCTCACGGGACTCGCGCCAGTCGTCGGCGCGCCAGCGCTCGTACGCGGCGGCGGCGTCCGACGATGACGGATCGGTGATATCCAGCCCGGTGCGATAGGCGATGATCGTCTTGAAGGCCACCAGCAACGGGTCGCTCGCCGCCGTATGCCCGATCTCCTCGAACCGCTGCACCGTCCCGTCGAACGTACCCTCCTCTCGCGCGTCCACGATCCAGGGTTCGATCCGGCTCACGCGATGGACCGTGACGCCGCCCAACGCCTCCTCGAAGTCGGCACGGGGGATCGTGGGCTGGGGGTAGCCCTCGTCGGCGACGACGGCGACCACGCGCTCGGACTCGAGGAGCCCCCGGACGTAGCCGGGCGGGTCCGCGCGCAGCGCTGCATCGCGCGCCGCGACCACCGCCTCCTTCGTGGGCTCGCAGCCCAGGTGCCGCGCGATCCATCGGCGCAACGCGAGCCCGAACATCGTGGTCTCGGTCATCTCCTCGACGAAGGCGGCGGCCTCATGGTGGGCGTGGTTGGACGAGATCAGCGCCGTGCCCATGAACATGCAGCGGGTTTCGAACGTGCGCGGCTCGCGATCGAGCAGATCCTGGCTCCGGAACGGGTGACAGTGGGCGTCGACGACGTCGGCGCCGGTGAGATCGACTCGTGCCATGGTCGCGTGCTCCTCGCTGGGACCGCGGTCCCGGTTCAGTACCGCCAGCGCAGGCGGCGGATCAGTTCCTCGTCGTCGAGCCCGTCGTACTGCACGCATTCCTCGCGCCGGGTGGCGAGGAACGTCTGGAACAAGAAGTCGCCCATCGCCTCGCGCAGCACCGACGACGCCGCCAGATGCTCGACGGCCTCGGGCAGCGAGGTCGGCAGCGGCCGCACGCCCCGCGCCGCCTTCACGTCGTCGGGGAGCGAGTCGGGATCCTCCTCGGTGGAGGGCGGCAGCCGTTCGGCGGCCTCGAGACCGTGGAGGCCCGCCGCCAGGAGCGCGCCGATCGCGAGGTACGGGTTCGCGGTGCCGTCGACCGGCTTGATCTCGATGTTCGCGCCGCTCGCGGTCGCCTCCGTCGTGCCCTGGATGAATCGGAGCGCGGCCTCGCGGTTCTCGGTGCCCCAGCACTGGGTCGCCCCCGACCAGTGATGCGGGAGGAGGCGGAGGTAGCCGAGGCAGGTGGGCACGGCGACAGCGACGAGCGCCGGCAGCTCGCCGAGGATGCCGGCGATGAACCCCTCGGCACGCGCCTCCATGCCGGCGGGGCCCTCGCCGCCCGCCATCAGGTTGCGGTCTCCCTCCCACAGGCTGAAGTGGACGTGGGTGCCGTTGCCGGTGTCGGGGCCGGTCTGTGGGGCGAACGAGGCGGCGAGCCCGTGCCGCCGTGCGACCGCGCGCACGGTCTGGCGCACGACCATCGCGGCGTCGGCGGCGGCCACCGGATCGCGCGGCGCGATCGACATCTCGAATTGGCCGTCGGCGTACTCGGGGTGGAACTGCTGCAGCTCCAATCCCTGCGCCTCCATCGCGGTGATCAGGTCGAGCGCGAAGTCGTGGTTCTCGACGAGCGCGATATCGCTGTAGCCCGGTCCCCGATGGGCCGGCTCGAACGCGCCGTCGTCGCGCCGCAGCCCCACCGAGAACTCGAACTCGAACACCGCCTGCACCGACAGGCCACGTTGCGTGAAGGCATCGGCCATGCGCCGGGCGAACCCGCGCGGACATGCCGGATAGGGGTCTCCCGCCTGGGTGTACTGGTCCACGGGGGCCCAGGCCCAGCCGGGCATGGCGGCGAGCGGGACGGTGGCCCCGGGGTCGGGCCGCAGCCGCAGGTCGCCGCTGGGGCCGTCGATGTAGCCGGGCAGCAAGGCGAACTGGTCGTTCGAGGTCGCCACGTTGAACAACGTGGACAGGCCGACCCCCGCCTCGGCGGCGTGCCTGTACCGCGCGACCGGCACGGTCTTGGCGCGCACGATCATGGAAGGGTCGACGAACCCGAGGATCACAGCTGCCACACCGCGCTCCCGCAACCACGTCTGGACCCCGTCGGCGTCGGTCGGTCGGTAGGGGTCGTTGGGTCGGCTCACCCGGTTTTCGCTCCTTTCTCCTCGGCGACGGCGGACAGCGCCGGCGTACCCCGTAAGCGGTCGTGGATGGCCTCGAGCTCCGAGACCCTGGCACGCCCGTCTTCGCCGAGCGCCACCACCACCTTGGCCGCGAGCAGCTCCGTGAGGGCGAATGCTCCGAGCAGCGAATCGAACGGCGATGCGGAATCGGCGTGGGAGATCAGCACGTGGCGCGCGTACTCGACCGCGGGCGAGAGCCAGGGGTCGGTGAACGCGACCACCACGGCCCCCTGATCGGCGGCGAGCTTGCCGGCCGCGATCGTGTCCTGCTGGTACCGGCGGTAGTCGAACACGCACAGCACGTCGCGCTTGGACAACTCGAGGCTGTCGAGCACGCGGCGCTCGGGGGCTTCCCCGACGACCGCGCATCCGGCACGCAGGAACCGCATCTGCATGCACAGGTAGTCGGCCACGAGCTGGCTGAAGCGTCCGCCCACGAACCACAGCCTGCGCTTGGGGTCGGCGAACAGCGCGACGACGCCGGCGAGCTCGGACTCGAGCGAGCTCGACGTGAGCGTGGCGTCGAGCGCACGTCCGAACGCCTCCTGACTACGGCGCAGCACCTCGTCGTCCTGGGTGGCGCCCTTGGTGGTGTAGAGCGCGGGCAGACCTTCGGTCCGGGCCTGGACCTCGCTGCGGAGCGACCGTTGGAATGCGGGATAGCCGTCGAACCCGATCTTGCGCACGAACCGCAGCACCGTTGGCCCCGTGACACCCGAGCTCCCGGCGAGCTGCGGCAGGCTCTCGAGCCCGGCGGTGGGATAAGTCGCGAGGAGCGTGCGCGCGACCCGCCGCTCTGCCGGGGTCATCTCCCCCAAGCGCTCGCGCACCTCTTCCCCGATCGTCTCGCTGGTGTGCGTGACCCCTCCCTTCGACGAAGGCAGGATTCTTACGCATCTCGCCGACGAGGGGAAGCTGGTAACGAGCTTGACAGGTCGGCGCGCCGAGCGTACGAATGCCCGATACCTGGGAGCGGGAGGTAGGGGATGGTTCGGAGAGCGTTCGTCTTGGTGGTCGCCTTCGCGATGCTCGGCGCCGCGTGCAGCACCTCGGACAGTTCGAACGGAGGGGGCGACGCCAGCGACGGAGGCTCGGCGTCCGGCGAGCCGATCGTGATCGGGTTCCCGGCCGACCTGTCGACCGACTGGGCGTACTACGACTCCCCGATGCAGGAGGGCGCACAGTTCGCCGTCGATCAGATCAACGCCAACGGCGGCGTCCTCGGGCGCCCGCTGGAGCTGAAGACCGTAGATATGCGCAACGACGTGGCCGAGGCCGCGAAGGTCACGCAGCAGTTGATCGACGACGGCGCCGCGTACCTGATCGGCACGGTCGGCGACGGCATCCTGGCCGAAGGTCAGGTGGCGTGCACCGCCGGCATCCCGATCTCGACCGGGCTCGGCACCGCGCCGACGCTCGTGGGCGACATGGGTTCGTGCGCCTTCCAGCTCGTGATGAGCGACAACATCCAGGCCGCGGTCCTCGCGGAGTACGCGCTCAGCCAGGGGTACCAGAACGCCTACGTCCTCGGATCGAACGAGATCCCGTACACCCGCGACCTTCCCAAGTTCTTCTCGGATGCCTTCGAGCACGGCGGCGGCACCGTGGGCGACACCGACGAGTACAAGCTCGGAGCGGGCGACTATTCGGCGGTCGTCACGAAGATCGACAACACCGACCCGGCGCCCGACGTGATCTTCACGCCGATGTACATCCCCGACAGCGTCGTGTTCCTGCGCCAGCTCCGACAGGCGGGCATCACGACGCCCGTGCTCTCGACGGACGGGAACGCCGACGCCGCGCTCCTCGACGCCGGGGCGAAGGCGATCAACGGCCTGACGTTCTCGAACTCGGTCTGCACCGCCGAGGGAGATCCCGACGTGCAGGCGTTCTACGACGAGTACAAGGCGGCGAACGGCAAGGACCCGAGCTCCTACGTCGCGGTGGTCGGCTACGACGACGTCAACATCGCCGCACAGGCGATCGAGGCGGCCGGCAGCACCGACCCGGCCGCGATCATCGAACAGCTCGCGCAGGTCGACTACACGGGCATCTCGGGGCACGTCGTGATGGACCCGGAGACCCGGCGAGCGAACAAGCCGGCGGCGTTGATCCAGATGGACGGAACCGCCTTCACCTGCCTGGGCCAGCCGGACTTCCCGGCCTACGTGCCGGCGATCGGCGGGTGACCGAGGGCGAAGGGGAGGATCGGGTGGCGCGCGCCGCCGAGACCGGTCCTCCCCTGCTCGTGGTCGACGGCCTCACGGTCGCCTACGGGGCGGTCGTGGCGATCCGCGAGGTCACGCTTCAGGTCGCGCCGGGCGAGATCGTCGCGGCGCTCGGACCCAACGGAGCGGGCAAGACCACCTTGCTCCGCACGCTCGCCGGCGCACTGAAGCCCCAGCACGGCTCGGTGGCGTTCGACGGGCGCCCGCTCACCGGCATGGTGCCAGAGGACGTCGTGCGGCTCGGCGTGTCCCTCGTGCCCGAGGGGCGCAAGGTGTTCGCCAACCTCTCGGTCGAGGAGAACCTCACGGTCGGGGGCATCGCGCGGACCGACCGCGACGAGCTGCGGACCGACATCGAGCGATGGCTCGCCCGCTTCCCGATCCTGGGCCAGCGCGCGACGCAGATGGCGGGCACGCTCTCGGGCGGTGAGCAGCAACAGCTCGCGATCGCCCGGGCGCTGATGTCGCGGCCCCGGATGCTGCTGCTCGACGAGCCTTCGCTCGGGCTCGCACCGATCTTCGTGGACCGGATCTTCGAGCTGATCGAGGAACTGCGCTCGGAGGGCGTCACGATCTTGCTCGTCGAGCAGAACGTGCACCGCGCGCTCGAGATCGCCGACCGCGCGTACGTGCTGTCGGTGGGCAAGGTGGTCGCGTCGGGCTCGACCGACCAGCTCGTCGAAGGTGAGTTGGAACGGTCCTACCTCGGGATCAGCCAGGCGGGATGAGGTGACGCCGTGAGTCCGTCCGAATTCGTGCAACAGCTCGTGAACGCGCTGTCGCTCGGCAGCATCTACGCGTTGCTCGCGCTCGGGCTCTCCATGGTCTACGGCGTGCTCGGCATGTTGAACTTCGCCTACGGCGAACTGGTCACGATCACCGGCTACTCGATGCTCGCCGCCACGTACGCCGGCATGCCGTTCATCGTGGTGGCGCTGATCGGCGTGATCGCCGCCGGTTGCGCGTCGGTGCTGATGGAGCTGATCGCGTTCCGGCCGCTACGCACCGCCAGCTTCGTGTCGCTCCTGTTCACTTCCTTCGCGGTCGCGCAGCTCGTCCAGGGGGCGTTCCGCCAGGCGGTGTCGGTGCGCGCCCGCGGGATCCCGGTCCCCGAGTTCTTCGACGAGGCGATCCAGCTCGGCCCCGTGCGCATCAGCGTGTTGAGCATCATCACGGCCGGGATCGGCGCGATCTCGCTCCTGGCGCTCACGACCTTCATGCGCAGATCGCGGACCGGGCTCGCGATGCGGGCCGCCTCCGCCGACTTCACGACCGCGCGGCTCATGGGCGTGCGCGCGAATCGCGTGATCTCGCTCGCGTTCCTGATCTCGGGCCTGCTCGCGGGCGTCGCAGGCGTGCTGTGGATCGCGCGCACCACCTCGGTGAACCCGACCACCGGCTTCGTGCCGGTGATCCAGGCGTTCATCGCCTCCGTGATCGGTGGCCTGGGGAACCTGCGCGGGGCGGTGCTGGGCGGGTTCTTCCTGGGGACCCTCGAGGTCTTCCTCCAGGCGCTCCTGCCGGGATCGCTCCTGCCCTACGCGCAGGCGGCGTCGCTGCTGATCGTCGTGGCCATCCTGTACGTGCGACCGCAGGGACTGTTCGGCGCGCGGGCCGAGGTGATGTGAGCGTGATCCCGGCGAACCGGCTCCGCCCGGCGCTGTGGGGGTGGG
>JANLXF010000240.1:0-11683 GCA_031364965.1 Actinomycetes bacterium
GGCGGTCACGTCCTCGCCTGTCGCGGCCTTCACGAGCGGCGGACCGCCCAGGAAGATCGTGCCGGTTCCCCGCACGATCACGGTCTCATCGGACATCGCCGGGACGTAGGCGCCGCCGGCCGTGCAGGAGCCCATCACGGCCGCGATCTGCGGGATCCCGGCGGCCGACATCCTCGCCTGGTTGAAGAAGATCCTGCCGAAGTGATCGCGGTCGGGGAACACCTCGCCCTGGAGGGGCAGGTAGGCACCGCCGGAGTCCACGAGGTACACGCACGGCAGCCGGTTCTCCATCGCGATCTCCTGCGCGCGCAGGTGTTTCTTCACGGTGATCGGGAAGTACGTGCCGCCTTTGACCGTCGCGTCGTTCGCCACGATCACGCAGGGGCGGCCGTGGATCGGGCCGATCCCGGTGACGATCCCTGCGGACGGGGCCTGGTCGTCGTACAGACCGGTGGCGGCGAGCGGGGAGCATTCGAGGAACGCGGCGCCGGGATCCAGGAGGGCCTCGATCCGCTCGCGGACGAGGAGCTTGCCGCGCTCCTGGTGCCGCCGGCGTGCCGAGTCGTCACCGCCGCGGCGCACCGCGTCCAGGCGTTGCTCGAGATCCTCGACGAGCCCACGCATCGACTCGGCGTTGCGGACGAACTCCTCCGAGCTGGGATCCACGTGGCTTCGAAGTCTGGGCACGTCGCTCCGTTCCGGCTGCGAGGCTTAGGTCTTCCTCGGGACGGACCTCACCTTACCGTCAGGTCCGCGCGTGCGTGGCCCCCGGTCGTGGTAGGTATGGAGCCGTCGTCGAGGAAGGGGACGGGTGGACACGGAGCGCATCCCGATCGAGGAGCTCAGGCGGACGGTCAGCGGGTTCGTCGATCGCGAGATCGCCCCCCTCGCGGACGAGATCGACCGCGACGACGCCTTCCCACGCGAGCTGTGGCCCAAGCTCGGCGAGCTCGGGATCTTGGGGCCGACGGTGGCCGAGGCCGACGGCGGGGCGGGGATGGGGATCCTGGAGCACCTGGTCTGCGTCGAGGAGATCACCCGGGGATCGGCGTCGATCGGGATGTCCTACGCCGCGCACTCCAACCTGTGCGTCCACAACCTGTGGCTGCACGCCGACGCCGCGCAGCGGGCGAGGTGGCTCCCGCGGCTGCTCTCCGGGGAGCACGTCGGGGCGCTCGCGATGAGCGAAGCCGACGCCGGGTCCGACGTGCTCGGGTCGATGCGCTGCCGCGCCGAGCGGGTCGACGGCGGGTGGCTCGCGAACGGAACGAAGATGTGGATCACCAACGGCCCCGAGGCCGACGTCGTGCTCGTGTACCTGCGCACGTCGGAGCCGGCGGACGGCGGCCGGACCCCGGGCGTGACGGCGTTCGTGGTCGAGCGGGGGATGGCGGGTTTCTCGACCTCGCCGAAGCTCGAGAAGTTCGGCATGCGGGGCTCGGGCACCTGCGAGCTCGTCTTCTCCGACTGCCTGATCCCCGACGACCATGTCCTGGGGGCGCCCGACGAGGGCGTGCGGATCCTGATGCGCGGGCTGGACTCGGAGCGGCTCGTCCTGTCGGGGGGCCCGATCGGGATCATGCAAGCCGCGCTCGACCTCGTGTTGCCCTACGTGCGCGAGCGACGGCAGTTCGGTCAGCCGATCGGGTCCTTCCAGCTGATGCAGGCCAAGCTCGCCGACATGTTCGTGGCGCTCGAGGCCTCCCGCGCGTTCGCGTACCGGGTGGCCGAGGGGTTCGATCCGGGGGACCGGCACCGTTCGGCGGCCTCGTCCGCGGGATGCCTGCTGTTCGCGTCGGAACGGGCGGTCGAGGTCGCCCTGGAGGCGATCCAGGCCCTCGGCGGGGTCGGCTACGTTACGGAAAGCCCGGCGGGGCGGCTGCTGCGTGACGCGAAGCTCTACACGATCGGCGCGGGCACGAACGAGATCCGCCGCATGCTGATCGGGCGGGCGTTGACGGGGAAGCTCACCGGATGACGGGGAGCCCCGACGCCTTCGTCTGGCGTCCCGGCCGGCAGGACATCGAGCGCGCGAACGTCACCCGGCTGATGCGCGCCCACGACATCGATGACCTCGCGGAGCTCACGAGGCGCTCGGTCGCCGACATCTCGTGGTTCTGGGACGCGGTGGTGCGCGATCTCGACCTCGAGTTCTCGACCCCCTACGAGCAGGTCGTCGATCTGTCGCGCGGACCCGAGTGGGCGACCTGGTTCGTGGGCGGACGCACGAACGTCGCACGCCAGTGCGTCTACCGGTGGGCCGAGCGCACCCCGCAGGCGCCCGCCGTGATCTGGGAGGGCGAGGACGGGGAGATCCGGACCGCGACCTACGACGAGCTCCGAGCACTCACCGACGCCCTCGCCGTCGCGCTCGCGAGGCTCGGGGCGGATCGTGGCACCCGCGTCGCGATCTTCATGCCGATGGCGATCGAAACCGTCGCGGCCGTGATGGCGTGCGCGAAGCTGGGCGCGGTGTTCGTGCCGATCTTCAGCGGCTTCGCGGCCGACGCGGCGGCCGCGCGGATCGCCGACGCGGGCTGCGAGATCCTCGTCTGCGCGAACGGGTCCCTGCGCCGCGGCGTGCCGATCCCGATGAAGCCGATCGCGGATGCCGCGGTCGCCGCGACCGACACCGTTCGGCACGTGCTCGTGTGGACGAGGCTCCCCGACATGGTGACGCCGATGACCCCGGGCCGGGACCTCCTGTGGGAGGACGAGGTGGATCTGGCCGGACCGAGTCTCCCGGCCGCCGCCCTCGAGAGCGAGCACCCGCTCTTCATCGGCTACACGAGCGGCACCACGGGAATGCCCAAGGGCGCGGTGCACGTGCACGGGGGGTTCCTGGTCAAGATCGCCGAGGAGGTGGCCTACCAGGTCGACCTCCACCAGGGCGAACGGCTCCATTGGGTCACCGACCTCGGCTGGATCATGGGCCCCTGGGAGATCGTCGGCGCGCTCGCCCTGGGGGCCACCGTCCTGCTCACCGAGGGCTCGCCGCTCCACCCGAACGCGGGACGCCTGTGGGCCCAGGTCGAACGCCACGGGGTCACGACCCTGGGCGTCTCGCCCACGCTGATCCGGGCGCTGCGCTCCTCGGGGACCGATCACGTCGGTGCGCACGACCTCTCCTCACTCAGGATCCTCGCCTCCACCGGAGAGCCGTGGAACCCCGACGCGTACCTCTGGCTGCATCGGGAGGTGGGCGGTGGGCGGCTCCCGATCGTGAACCTGTCGGGCGGGACCGAGGTGGGCGCGTGCTTCCTCTCGCCGCACCCTGTGGCACCGATCAAGGTCGACTCGCTCGGCGGGCCCGCCCTCGGCATGGACGTCGACGTCGTGGACGCGGCGGGATCGCCGCTCGGCGCGGGGGAGGTCGGGGAGCTCGTCTGCCGTCAACCGTGGCCCTCGATGACCCGGGGGATCTGGGGCGATCCCGAGCGCTACCTCGACAGCTACTGGCGGCGCTTCCCCGGCGTGTGGGTACACGGTGACTGGGCGAGCCGCGACGGCGACGGCGCGTGGTTCCTGCACGGACGCAGCGACGACACCCTCAGCGTGGCGGGCAAGCGGATCGGCCCGGCCGAGGTCGAGTCGGCGATCGCCACCCACCCGGCGGTCGTCGAGTCGGCGGCCGTGGGGGTGCCGCACGCGATCAAGGGAGAGGCGATCTGGTGCGTCGTGGTGGTGCGGCCGGACGTGGAGGCGAACGCGGCGCTCGCCGCCGAGCTCAGACAGACCGTCCGCGCCCACCTCGGTGCGTCCTTCACGCCGTCCCGCGTGATCTTCTCCTCCGCGCTGCCCAAGACGCGCAGCGCGAAGATCGTCCGGCGCGCGGTGAAGGCGGCGGTCACCGGCGAGGAGCCCGGCGACGTGTCGAGCCTCGAAGATCCTGCGGCGCTCGACGAGATCCGGCGCCTGGCCGCCGGCGACTGAGCCGCCGGGAAGGAACCTGCGTCCCCAGCGGTTGCAACCCCGACGAGACGAATGGAGCACGACATGTCCGGATGGAACACGAAGGTGATCGATGAGTTCCGGGCCAACCACGGCAAGGTGGGCGGCGCGTTCGAGGGGAAGCCCCTCCTGTTGCTGACCACCACCGGGGCGAAGTCGGGCGCCACGCGCGTGAATCCCCTGATGTACCGGGCCGAAGGCGACCGCTTCGCGATCTTCGCCTCGAAGGGAGGCGCCCCTTCTCACCCCGACTGGTTCCACAACGTGAAGGCGAACCCGAAGGTCACGCTGGAGGTCGGCGACGAGACGTTCGAAGCCGTCGCCACCGAGGTGACCGGGCACGAGCGTGACGAGATCTACGCGCGCCAGGCGGCCGAGTACCCGCAGTTCGCGGAGTATCAGGCCGACAACCCCCGGCTGATCCCCGTCGTGGTGCTCGAGCGGGTCTGAGCGGCGGTCCGGTAGCGGCAACGCGACGGCCGCCCCCTTTGCGGGGGCGGCCGGTCGTGCGGTGCGCGTGCGGGTCAGGCGTTCGTCGACGCGAACTCCTTGGTCCTCAGGGGCTCGTTGGCCACCCGGTCGGCCTCGGCCCGCTTCGCGTGACGGAATCCGAAGACCGCCAGGATCAGCAGCACGATGCCTGCCGCCACCATGAACCACCCGGCGAACAGCGCGATCGTCGCGACGGTCCACCAGCCGTAGCCGTTCAGCAAGATCGCGCGGAGCGTCTCACCCTTGAACAGCGTGTCGGCCTTGCCCTGCAGCTCGGCGGCAACGTCGGGGTCGAGACCCTCGACGCGCGCGGCGGCGCTGGTCTCCGAGTAGGTCTTCCCGTCGTTGATGAACTGGAGGTGTCCACCGATGTACCGGGCGAACGCCTCGGCCTGCGGGCCGGTCGTGACCTGCTGGCCGGCGAAGTCGCCGACCGCCGCCTGCTCTTCCGGCGTCATCGCGTCGAACGGTGGGAACTGCACCTTCTCGGGTGCGAGCCGGTCGGTGACGTTGCTGCGGCCGAAGTTGCCGCCGTAGATCGCTGCGACGCCCATGAGGACGAGCACGACGGCGATCACCAGGGCGGCAGTGCTGACCATCTGGTCCCATGCCTTCCTGTTCATGACGTACCCCTTTCGTTCGGTGAGTTCGTTCATGACCCGTATAGCTTCGCCCGCGGGGGGGTCGCGTGGAGTGGACGAAGGGGACCACTCCTGGGGGACTCTGCCCAGCCTTGAGGGGGTCCTTGGGCCCCTGCGGCGGCAACCGGAGGGGCGAACGGCCCGCGCGGCCAGGGCCGCACGGGTAGGGTGACCAGGTGGATACCGACGAAGAACGCATCGCGCTGTTCCTGGATTACGAGAACCTGGCGATCGGCGCCCGCGACAATATCGGCGCACAGTTCGACCTCCGCCCGGTGCTCGACGCCCTCGCCGAGCGGGGCCGGGTGATCGCACGCAAGGCCTATGCGGACTGGTCGTACTTCGACGAAGACCGGCGGATGCTTACCCGGAGTCAGGTCGAGCTGATCGAGATCCCGCAGCGGATGCGCACGTCCCGCAAGAACGCGGCCGACATCAAGCTCGCCGTCGACGCCCTCGAGATGGCGTTCGAGCGCGACTACGTGACCACGTTCGTGATCTGCACGGGCGACAGCGACCTGACCCCGCTGGTGCACAAGCTCCGCGAGCTGAATAAGCGCGTGATCGGCGTGGGGGTCAAGGATTCGACGTCGGCGCTGCTGCCACCGGCCTGCGACGAGTTCCTGTTCTACGACGCGCTCGAAGGCGTGGAGGCGGGACCCCCGGGTGGCCGCCGCGGGCGCCGACGCGGCTCGGGTGGCACGGGCGGGGGCGATCGCGCCGAGGCGGCGCCGGTCGACGTCGCCCCGGTCGACGAGGACGAGCCGGCGGCGGAGGCGGCGCCGCGCGACGTGGACCAGCTCTCGAGCTGGGTGGCCCAGACGGTCGCGGGCCTCGAGGGAACCTCGAGCGGACCGGTGCTCGCGTCCTCGATCAAGCGCGCCCTGCTCCGCAAGGACCCGACCTTCAGCGAGGCCGACTACGGGTTCCGCGCGTTCGGAGAACTGATGCGACACCTGGCCGAGCGCAACGTGGTGGAGCTGGGCGAGGGGTCCGCGAAGGGCGACCCCGAGGTGACCCTCCCCACGCACGGTGGCGAGGCCGAGGCGTTCGAGCTGCTGCGCTCGGTCGTGGCCGACCTCGAGCAGCGCGGCACCCCTCCTCATCTGTCGGGGCTGAAGAACGGCGTGCGGAAAGCCCAGCCGGGCTTCAGCGAGAAGCAGTTCGGGTTCCGGGGATTCCTGCAGTTCTGCAAGGCGGCGGAGACGCTCGGGTTCGTCCGGTTGGAGTGGGATCCCGATGCCGACGACTACACGCTCGAAGCGCTCGAGTCCCCGGTGCCCGAGCCTCGGGGATAGCCTCGGCCCGTGAAGGACGCGCCGCTCCTGCGAGGCCCCCTCGCGCCGCGCGCCGTTGCCTTGCTCGTCGGGCTCGTGCTGATCGCGCTCGCGATCGTCTGCATGCTGGAGTCCGACCTGGGCCTGCCGCCGTGGGACGTCTTCCATCTGGGGATCGCCGAGCACACGCCGCTCAGCCTCGGAATGGCGAGCATCGTGGTCGGCCTCGCGATCGTCGCGGTCGCCTGGGCGTCGGGGACGCCCCCGGGCGTCGGCACGATCGCGAACGCGGTGGTGATCGGGCTGGCGATCGACCGTCTGCTGGCGATCCCCCAGGTCGACGCGTGGTCGGCGCTTCCCTTGGCCGGCCGCGCGGGGCTCGTGGCCGCGGGGATCGCGCTGTTCGGGATCGGCTCGGCGCTCTACATCGGCGCGGGCCTCGGTGCCGGCCCCCGCGACTCGTTGATGATGACGCTGTCGCGGCGCACCGGGCGGCGGATCGGGCTCGTCCGCGGGGCGATCGAGGTCACCGTGTTGCTGGCCGGGCTCGCCCTCGGCGGGGTCGCCGGCGTGGGAACCCTCGCGCTCGCCCTGCTGGTCGGTCCCTCTGTGGAGCTCTCGTTCTGGCTGCTCGTGCGCATGCGGCTCGCGGAGCTCGTGCCGGGCGGCACGCCCGCCTTCGGTCCGCTCGACCTGGGCTGAACTCGCGCCCCCGGGTTCACACCTCGATCTCGAGGCCCTCCGCGGCCGCCACGCAGCGGTCTTGGTCGACGCCCCATCGCGTGCGCACCCGCCGCGCCATGCGGTCGATGTCGGCGTCCGTGTGCGTCGGGTCGTGGTGGAAGAGCCACAAACGATCGACCTTCGCGCGCTCCGCGAACGTCGCCACGTGCGAGGCGCTCGAATGTCCCCAGCCGATGTGCTCGGGGTACTCCTCGTCGGTGTACTGCGTGTCGTGGATCAACAGGTCGACCCCGAAGGCGAGCGCGTGGCCCGAGATCCACTCGTCGGCCGCGGTCGCCAGGTCGGCGCCGAGTGCGGGCTCATGGTCGGTGACGTAGGCCATCGAGCGGTCTCCCTCCTGGATCCGATAGCCGACCGTGGGGCCGGCGTGCAGGATCGGGGCCGACGTCACCATGAGATCGCCGATCTCCCACGAGCCTTCCGGCGCATCGTGCAGCGTGACGTTCGACGGCACCTCGGACAGATGCACGGGGAACAACGGCGGCGAGAAGTAGCGCGTGATCCGGTCTTCCAGCGAGCTCACCGGCGACGACGGTCCCCACAGGTGGAGCTCGGTCTCGGGCGACCAGATCGGGGCGAAGATCCCCAGGCCCTCGAGGTGGTCGACGTGCAGGTGCGTGAGCAAGATGTGCAGCGGCCCGTGCCCCTCGTCTCGGAGTCGCACCCCCAGCGGCCGGATCCCCGTCCCGGCGTCCAGGATCACCACGGAGCCGTCGGCCGCCCGCAGCTCAACGCACGACGTGTTCCCGCCGTAACGCGCCGTGTCCGCGCCCGGCGTGGCGATGGAACCGCGGGCGCCCCAGACGCGGACCCGCACTAGCTCCCCGCGTGCTCCCAGAAGATCGCGACCGCCCCGACGCATTCGTCGGCGTGCGCGAACAGCGGGAAGGCGGTCACCTCGATGCTCCGGCGCACTCCGTCGGCGCCGACGATCCGGATCGCGCCGTGCGACGGTGTGCGCTCCGTGAGGGCGATACCGAGCGGCAGCGACGCGAGCGGGACCGGTTCGCCGTGCTCGTCCTCGGGCGAGAACGCCGTGGACCACTCCCGCGCAGGGACCGAGCGACCCTCGACGAACGCTTCGCCCAGCACCCGCTCCGCGGCTTCGTTGAAGTAGACGAGCGCACCGTCGGGATCGACCAGGAACACCGCCGTCGCCAGGCGCGAAGCGAAGTCCCGGGCCATGATCATCAGCAGGCTCCGCTGGGTCATACCGGCACCCCCGGCCGGGCGTCGACCAGCACGCCGTCGACGTTCACCGAGAAGGTCTTCGCGTCGTTCTCGATCAGATGGAGCGCGGCGATCCGGCGGTCGCCCAACCCCTGACGCCACCCCACGATCTGGGTGTCGTCCAGGTACAGGGAGATCGAACCGTGCGCGCCGACGTGGGTGCAGAGCTCGATCGCATGCCATCCGCCGATCGGGAGGCGCTGCCCGGAGAGCTTGATCCCGCCCTTGCGGTCGTTGCGGATGAAGAGCTCGCGATCCGACGCCACGCTCACCCGGGAGATCCCCGTGTCGCCCGGCCCCCGGAACCGCAAGAGCGCGACCGCCTGGGTGCCGAGCGCGTTCAGCCGGACCGATGCGCTCGCGCAGGCCGTCACGTAGGTCTCGTTGAACCGATGCGTCGCAAACGTTTTGGAGTCGCTCGCCCGCAGCAGCGCGCTGGGCGCGGGTCTGCCGGACCCGCTCGAGATCGAGACGTCGCCCGCCCGCTTCCACTTGCGCAGGCCGTTGGAGAACCCGTCGGAGAAGTACGGGGCAGGCGCGTTGCGCAGGTCGAACCGCGCAGCTCCCACGCCGGCGAGCTTGCCTCGGACGGCGTAGCTCCCCACCTTGTCGTTCGCGAACGCCCGGATCGACGCGATCCCGCTCGCGTTCGTGACGTCGGACGGGCGGGAGAGGTCGGCCGAGGCTCCCGAGAACGGCGCGTGGAAGGTGACGGTCTCGTTCGGCACCGGGTTGCCCTGCGCGTCGGTGACGGTCACCACGAGCGCCGAGGCGAACTGCGTCGTGACGTAGGCGACCTGCCCGTCGCCCCGCGTCGGTGCGATGGCGGCGGCCGGGCCGTGCGGCTCGACCGTGTAGTTCGCCGTCTTGGTCGCCGGGTTCCCGGCGAAGTCGGTCGCCTGGCACTGGACGCTGTGCGCGCCGACGGTGCTCGTGTCCACGGCATCGCAGCCCTTCGTGTCGACACCCGAGGTGGCGTCGTCGGCGCCGGGTGCCGCATCGCCGGGTCCGTTGAGGACGAGCATGGCCGGTGTGAACGTGGGCGAGAGGGTCGGGGCGGTCGCATCGCGCTTGATCGTGGCGGTCTCGGTGGCCATGCCGGCGTCGGTGACGACCTGGCAGGTGACGTCCGTGCCGCCCGTGTCGGTCGTGATCGTGGTGGTGCCGTCGCACGCCGCGCTGCGCGACAACTCGGTCCCGCCCTGCAGATCGATCGAGAAGGAGACGCCGACATCGCCCACGTACCAGCCGTTCGCCCCGCTCGGCGATGCCGGGCTCACGGTCTTGGTCACGATCGGCCCGGGCGAGCCGGCGACGGCGGCCGGCACACCGAGGGCGCTCGCCCAGACAAGCGATATCGCCACGAGGGCGACGCGGGGGGGGTGGGTCCGACGTTCCATGCGCCGCACTGTAGGAACGTCCGGGGACGATGGCAAACCGAGCCTTCCTCGTCCGACATCGCCGACCGGGGGGTTTGACACCTTGGGATCCACCGGGGACCATGGGGGGGTTATCGGTCCTGGCCCCCTCCGAGGGTCCAGGACCGCGGTCGTATGGAGGAGGGGGTGGTAGCCAGCAAAGACCTACCCGGATGACCGTCGAGCCGGTCCTTGGGCGCCGAACCGGGGCGCCACGGGAACCTCCGACCGGCCACGAGCTCACGAGGGGGGCGTAATGCTCTCGAGCACCACCTTACGTAGAGGTTTCATCGGCACCATCGCGTTGAGCGTCATGATGACGACGTTCATCCAGGCGACACCCGCCCAGGCGTTTTCGGGCGGCTCGTTTCTCGTCATCTGTGACTTCGTCAAGTTCCAGCGGATCGACCCGATCATGGACCCGGGCGTCGCACCGACGGAGCACCTGCACCAGTTCTTCGGGAACAAAGGGGTCTCGAAGAGCAGCACCTACTCGTCGCTGGTTCGCGGCACGACCACGTGCTCGACGTCGAGCGACCGGAGCGCGTACTGGGCCCCGGTCGTCTACAAGAACGGGCATCGGCTCAGGCCGTATCAGGTGAGTGTCTATTACGTCGCCGCGGGCCGCGATCGTCGCCCGTTCCCCCAGGGGTTCATGGAGCGCTCGATGGACGCGCGTTTCTCCTGTGGAGGCAACACCAGTGACATGCCGCGAGACTGCGGCGGCGGAAAGGCGCAGATCAACGTGCGCTTCTTCCACCGGAAGTACCCCGACGTGCACGTCCACTACAAGTACAACGTGCACACGCTCGTCGGAGCCCGGCTCTCATCGGGCCGCTTGCAGGGCGCGCACGGGGACTTCTTCCCGGCGTGGGCCAACGGCAAGCTCGGCGACCTGATCAGAACCTGCCTGAACCAGGGCAGGACCTGCGGAAAGATCGGCCGGCGCACCTAACGCAGCCGAACCGAAGGTTCCGGGGAACAGATCACGATCCCGAGGGGGAAACCGTTGAAGAAGCTTCTGATCGCATCGATGACGCTCGCCATGCTCTTGATGGCGGCTCCGCAGCCCGCCAGCGCGTTCGCCGGCGGGTCGTTCCTGATCACCTGCTCGTTCGCGAAGTTCGGCGAGTTCGACCCGCTGATGAACGAGATGTCGCACGAGCACACGTTCGCCGGCAACGTGGGCGTGCAGATGGACAGCACGTATGACCAGCTCCTGACCCAGTCGACGAATTGCTCCTTCTCGAAGGATCACTCCGCGTACTGGGTTCCGACGTTCGTCAAGAACGGCGTGCATCTGCAGCCGACCAGGGTGAACGCGTACTACATCCGGGGGGGCGTCGATCGCGTGGCGTTCCCGCACGGGTACAAGGTCAAGAGCTTCGACGTCCGCTACTCCTGTGGCGGGTCGTCGACCCCGCTCCCGCGTGACTGCGGCAACGGCACCGCGCAGTTCAACGTGCGGTTCTTCTCCGATCGGTACCCGGAGGTCCACATGGACTTCAAGTACGGCGTGCATTCCCTGGTGGGCGCCACCGTGACGTCGCAGATGATCGGTCAGGGCCCGCACGGCGACCTGTTCCCCGCGTTCTCGGGGACCGAGCTCGAACGGCTCGTGCGCGACTGCCTGAACGCACGGAAGACGTGCGGCCGCATCAAGGACTGACAAGCACCCGCTCGAGCGGAAGACCAGGCCGCAGACGGCCGGCGGACGTCAGGTGACGTCCGCCGACCGTTCGGCCCATGCCCGGTAGACTCGCCGCATGCCTGCTTCGATCGTGCTCGGGACCCAATGGGGGGACGAGGGCAAAGGCAAGGCGGTCGACTACCTCGCGGACCGGATGGACTACGTGGTCCGCTACCAGGGCGGGAACAACGCGGGACACACCGTGATCGCCGAGGGCCGCCTGCTGAAGCTCCAGCTGAT
>JANLXF010000242.1:0-9532 GCA_031364965.1 Actinomycetes bacterium
GGTCCGCCACCGGAACGGCCGACAGGAGCGCGCCCGTGTACGGGTGCTTCGGGTTCTCGTACAGCGTCGGCCCGTCGGCGATCTCGACGATCTTGCCCAGGTACATCACGGCCACCCGGTCGGACACGTGCTTGACCACGGACAGGTCGTGCGCGATGAACAGGTAGGTCAGGTTGAACTCGTCCTGGAGGTCCTCGAGCAGGTTCAGGATCTGCGCCTGGATGGAGACGTCGAGCGCCGAGACCGGCTCATCGCACACGATCAGCTTCGGCCGCAGCGCGAGCGAGCGTGCCACGCCGATGCGCTGGCGCTGACCGCCCGAGAACTCGTGGGGGTAGCGGTTGTAGTGCTCGGGGTTGAGCCCCACCAGCTCCATCAGCTGCTGGACCTCTCCCTTGATCTTGTTCTTCGGCACGGTCCCGTGCAGCTGGTACGGCGCCCCGATGATCGATCCGACGGTCTTGCGCGGGTTCAGTGACGCGTACGGGTCCTGGAAGATCATCTGCATGTCGCGCCGGAGCGCACGCAGCTCGCCCCGCCGCAGGTCGGTGATGTCGTTTCCCTCGAACCAGATCCGGCCTTCGGTCGGATCGAACAGGCGCATCACGACGCGCGCGAGGGTGGACTTCCCACACCCGGTCTCCCCGACCAGGCCGAGCGTCTCGCCCGGGTAGACCTCGAGGTCCACTCCGTCGACCGCGTGCACGTCGCCGACGTGGTGCTGCAGCAAGATCCCCTGTGTGATCGGGAAGTACTTCTTGAGGCCTTCGATCCGGATCAGCGGCTCCCGCTTCGGGGCCGGGGGCGGAGGCGTCTGCTCGTTCACCTGGACACTCATCGCTTCGCGAGGACCTCCTGCTGGGCGATGCGCTCCTTGTCGGCCAGGCTCAGGTGGCACGCCGAGGCATGGTGGCCGTCGGAGGGCAACAGGGCCGGCACGTCGGTTCTGCACACGTCCATGACGTAGGGGCACCGGGGGTGGAAGGAACAACCGGGGGGCACGTTGATGAGCGAGGGCGGCAGGCCGCGGATCGGATTCAGTCGCTCCTTGCCGGAACCGTGCACGTTGGGGATCGAGCCGAGCAGCCCCCACGTGTAGGGGTGGTGAGGCTGGTAGTAGATGTCGTCGGTATTGCCGAACTCCACGGCCTTGCCGGCGTACATCACCTCGATGTTGTCGCAGTGCTCAGCCACGACGCCAAGGTCGTGCGTGATGATGATCACGGCGGCGTTGAACTCATCCTTGAGCCGGTCGATCAGATCCAGGATCTGCGCCTGCACGGTCACGTCGAGGGCCGTGGTCGGCTCGTCGGCGATCAGCAGGTCGGGGTTCAGCGCGAGCGCCATCGCGATCATCGCGCGCTGGCGCATGCCGCCCGAGAATTCGTGCGGGAATTGCCTCGCGCGATCTTCCGGGCGCGGGATGTTGACCTTCGAGAGCATCTCGACGGCGAGCTGTGAGGCCTCCTTCTTGCTGACGTTCTGGTGCTGGAGGATCGCCTCGGAGATCTGGTCGCCCACGCGATAGAAAGGGTGGAGCGAGGTCATCGGGTCCTGGAAGTTCATCGAGATCTTCGCGCCCCTGATCGTGCGCATCTCGTCGGAGGGGAGCTTCAGCAGGTCCTGGCCCTGGAAGAACACCTCGCCCGAGATCTCGGCCTGCGAGGAGTTGATCAGTCCCATGACCGTGAGCGAGCTGACGCTCTTGCCCGAGCCCGACTCCCCCACGATCCCGAGCGTCTCGCCCGGCTGGACCGAGTAGGAGACGCCGTCGACCGCTTTCACGACGCCGTCGTCGGTATGGAAGTGCACCTTGAGGTCCTTGACCTCCAGCAGCGGCTCGGCCACTACGTGTACCTCACTCTCGGGTCCAGGAACGCATACGTGACGTCGACGACGAGGTTCGCCGCCGCGATGAACAGGGCGCCCACGATCGTCACCCCCATCACGATCGGGAAGTCGTTCGTGGCGATCGCCTGGACCGCCCATTGGCCGATGCCCGGCATCGCGAACAGGGTCTCGGTGATGAAGGCGCCGCCGAGCAGGGCACCGATGTCGAGGCCGAGCATCGTGACGACCGGCGTCAGCGCGCCACGCAGTCCGTGCTTGTAGATGACCCGCCGCTCCGAGAGCCCCTTGGCCCGCGCGGTGCGGATGTAGTCGTCACCCATCGTCTCGATCAGGTTCCCGCGCACCATCCGGGCGTAGAACGCGGCGGAGGTGAACGCGAGCGTGATCCACGGCAGGATGAACTTGCCCTGCGCGATCGACTCCCAGATCGTGGCGTTGATCTCGAGGCCCGACTTGGGCGCCCATCTCAGCTTGAACCAGAAGGCGTACAGCAGCAGCTGCCCGAGCCAGAACACCGGCATCGACACGCCGACGAGCGCGAACAGCATGCCGGCCCGGTCCCAGAACGATCCGCGCTTGACCGCCGAGATGATCCCGATCGGGATCCCCATCGCCAGCCAGATGAAGGCGGCGCCCACGGCCAGCGTGATGGTCACCGGAAGCCGGCGGAAGAGCTCCTCCTTGACCGACACGAAGTTGGCGTAGGAGTAGTAGACCTTTTCGTCGAGGAACCAGCCGGGGATCGGCACGAGCCCTCGCGCGAATCGGCCGTACTGCACGTAGAGGGGCTTGTCGAGGCCGAACGCGACGCGAGCGGCCTCGATCTGCTGCGGGGTGGTCGAGCGCCCGACCGCCCGACGCGCGGGGTCGCCCGCGGGGAGCTTCACGAAGATCAGGAACGTCAGGAGCGACACGATGAAGAGCACCAGCACCAGGAACAGCACCCTGCGGACCAGATACCTGCCCATCTCGCCCTCGCTCGATCGATCGGGAGGAAGGGGCCGCCGGAGCGGCCCCTTCGCTCATCGTTGTCGGACTAGCCGCCGGTGACGGCCATGTGGTCGAAGGCCGCCAGTCCCGCGAACTGATCGAACGAGTAGTTCGTCACGTTCGGGGAGAGGATGTCGACGCTGTTGTCGAACAGGTACGGCACCCACGGCACGACCTCTTCCATCAGCTGCTTGTCGAGGTCGGCCCAGCACTGGAACCGGGCGTCGCCCTGGGCGGCCGAGCACTCGTCGACCTTGGCGTCGACCGTCGGGACCGACGTGACGTCGTAGCCCCAGCCGCTGAGCTGATCGGCCGTCGCTCCGAGCAGGGAGTAGTTGCAGCAGCTCTCCCACAGACCGCTCGAGTCGAACAACGGGCCACCGAACGTGTAGCCGTCGGCGTAGTCCTTGCCCCAGGCGGGGCCGGCGCACATGGCGTGCTGGGAGTTGGCGTCGTTGCACTTGTTGTACATCGTGCCGCGCTCCAGCTCCTTCACGTCCAGCGTGATGCCGAGCGGACTCAGGTTGTCCTTCAAGATGGCCGCCTGGTCGGGGTACGGGTCCTCGCGGTCGGTGATCGTGAGGATGTTCTCGCAGGCCGGGTCATCACAGACGCCGTCGCCGTTCTTGTCGTACTTGGACTGCTTCATCTCGTCCATGGCCTGCTGCTGGTCACCCGAGTCGTTCGGTGTCGCATACGGGTTGTAGTCGGAGAGCAGGTTGTTCTCGAGCGAGTTCACCCAGATGTGGCCCGCGATCTGACCGGTGGTCTCGCCGCCGCGGACCTGCCTGAAGCCCTGCTTGTCGAGGGCCCAGTTGATCGCCTTGCGTACGTGCACGTCGTCGAACGGCGGCACGGCGAGGTTGAACGAGACGTAGCGGACCGCGTCCGACGGGTACACGTTCAGGCGATTCTGCAGGTCGGGGTCGGTGGTGTATTCCTTGATCTTGTTCGGGGGCACGGCGCCGTCGACGACGAAGTCGATGTCCCCCGAGCTGACCTGGTTGTACAGGTCGTTGTTGTCGCCGCCGATCGTGACCTCGATCGCGTCCGGGTAGGCCGGACGGAGGTCGTCGGTCGCGGCGTCCCACTGCGGGTTGCGCTCGAGCACGATCGAACGGCCGGGGACGTAGCCCGCCACGGGCGTCTGGTCCTTGGCCGGCCCGGTGAAGTCGAGGTCGGCCGCGCCCTGGAACTGGTAGGGGCCGGTGGCCACGAGGAACCGGCCGTAGTTGCGATCGTGTCCCTCGGCCGCGCCGTACTTCGCATCGCCGCTCGGCGGGATCGGTGCGGTGGTCGCCATCGCGAACCGGTACCCGAGGTCGCCCGTGGGCTCGGTCAGCTCGATGACCAGCGTGCTGTCATCGGGTGCCGACAGACCTGAGATCGTGTCGGCCTTGCCGCCCGCGTAGTCGTCGAATCCCTTGATCACCGAGTAGTAGAACGAGTAGCCACCGGTGTTGGCCGCCGGGTCGGCGGTGCGCTCGAGGGCTCGGATGAAGTCGCCTGCGGTGACGCTCACGTCGCCGAACGGGTCGCCGTAGTTGACCCCTTGCTTCAGCGTGAAGGTCCAGGTCAGACCGTCTGCCGAGACCTCGGGCTCGGAGGCCGCGAGGTCGGGGAAGATCTCGGCGCCGCCTTCAGCGGTCGGCACGCCCTTGTAGGACATCAGCGTGCGCAGCAGACAGCAGCGGTAGTACTCCCACGTGACCGAGTAGTACTCCTTCTGCGGGTCGAACGCGGCGGTCACGTCGGCCAGCATCGCCATCTTCAGCGTGCCACCCGACAGGTCGGCCGACGACGAGCCCGTGTCCGTGGACGAGCTCGAGGTGCTGCCGTTGCCGCCGCATGCCGCGGCAACGATCCCGAGGACCGCGACGAAGGCGATGAACCTGAGCGATCGTTTCAATGGTGCCCCCTCTCGTTGGAACTCAACGCCCGTATGGGCGTTCCAAGTCCTTCCGTTCAAGTAGATACGTCAGCCTTGCGTCCTGGGGTCGAGCGCGTCACGCAACCCGTCGCCGACCAGATTGAAGGCGAGGGTGGTCATGAACAGCGCGAGCCCCGGGAAGATCATCAACCACGGTGCGTACGTGAACGCCGAACCCGACGCCGAGAGCATCGCTCCCCACGAGGCCGTCGAGTCGGGCACGCCGACCCCCAGGAACGACAGGCCGGCTTCGAACAGGATGTTGCTCGGGATGATCAGCGTGGTGTAGACGATCAACGGGGCAGCGACGTTGGGGAGGATTTCCTTGGACATGATGCGCCAGTCCGAGGATCCCAGGGAACGGGACGCCTCGACGAATTCCTTCTCGCGCATCGACAGGACCTGGCCGCGGATGATGCGAGAGATGTAAGGCCAGCTGAACAGGCCGATGATCAGGCCGACCAGGATCAGGCCCGGTTGGATCAATCCTCCGAGACAGCCTTCGGCCGTCGCGCCGCACGCGGCGGCGAGACCGAGCGCGAGCAGCAGGATAGGCAGCGATAGAACGACGTCGGTCGCGCGCGAGATCGCGGTGTCGACCTTCCCGCGGAAGAACCCGGCCATGATGCCGAGGATCACGCCGATGATCAGAGCCAGGCCCGTCGCGAAGAAGGCGATGAAGAGCGAGGTGCGAGCGCCGTACAGGATGCGGATGAACTGGTCCCGGCCGGGGCCCTCGACGCCCAACCAGTACCCGGGCACCGCGGTGCATCCTGACTGACCAAGGCTCTCGGCCGTGCCGCCCGTGAAGACGACCTCCTGCGCGGGAGGGCACGGCCACCAGAACGGCGCGCCCTGCAGGCCGAACTGGTCCAGGGCCTTCAGGTTCACCTCGTTGGGACCGTGGCCCACCGCCTTGGCGAACAGCGGCGCGGTGATCGCGAGGATGATCATGATGATGACCATGATCCCGCCGGCGAGCGCCCATCGGTCCCGGCGGAACTGACGCCAGAAGATCTCCCAGGGCGAGCGGCCGATGACGTCCTTTCCCACCTGGAGGTCGATCTCGGCAGCGGATGTATCCTCGGTCATCGCCGGGGCAGCGCTGCGTTGGGCCTCGAGATCTTCAGGACTCTTCGTCATACAGGGTGCCAATGGTAGGGCCATGTCGGCCCAGCGGCAACGGGGCGGCCCAGGTTATGGCAGGAATCCGAAACCGGGTAACGTCGCAGGTCAAGAGCCCAACAGCGCGGTCAGGCGGGGCAGGATCTGGGGTCCGAGCAGTTCGCCGAGCGAGCCCTCGGCACACGCGCGCTCGCCGTACTCGGTGGAACCGTCGGGCGTGACCGGTCCGCCCGCGATCACGAGGGGCACCGGGTCCGCCGTGTGCGCCTTGCGCAGGCACGACGTGGAGTGGTCGGCGGTGACGGCGACGACGGTTCCTGGGTGCAGGCGCGGGAGCACCTCGCCGAAGAACGCACGATCGATCGCGCTCACGACGTCTCGCTTGTCCTCAGCGCGGCCGTCGTGCGCCGGCACATCCGGGCCCTTGATGTGGATGTAGAGCGCCTCGAAGTCCTCGAGCGCCTCGGCGGCCAGCTCGGCCCAGGCGGCGTACGCCTCCTCGGCGGGACCCCCGAAACCCGTCGTCTCGAGCCTGGGCGCGGGCACGGGCTCCATCCCGAGGGCGATCGCGATCCCCCGCTCCACGGGCATCTCGACGAAGCAGCCCCACGAGAAGCCGAATCGATCGCGGATCGCCTGGAGCCGGGGGCGGTGATCGCCTCCGTCTCGCGTGAGGATCAGGTTGCCCGGAAGCTTGCCTGAGGCCCGGCGACGCTCGTTGACCTCCGAGGCGTCGAGCAGCCGGGCCGAGCCCTCGACGAACGCGTTCGTGAGGTCGGCCGCTCGCCTCGCCTCCTCGCCGTCGTCGAGCGGCTCGCAGGTCGCGACGACCGGCTCGAACGTCTCGAGCGCCACGCCGAGGTGGCCCTCGCGCCGATACGCGGGGTCGGTGTTCGTGACGTTCGCGCTGAGCGGAGCGCCGTCGTCGGCACGGATCACCAGCGCGCCGCGATGCTCGATCGTGGCCTCGAGCGTGAAGGTCGCGTCGGGGAGCTCGAGCTTCTCGTTCACCTCCGCCGCGAGCGCGTGCGCCTCCTCCGAGGAGAGGTCACGACCGACCCGCCGGTCCACGATCTCGGGCCAGTCCGCCGTGGCGAAGTTCACCCGGTAGGCGAGATCGCCGTCGCGCAGATCCATCCCGATCCCGAGTGCCTCGAGGACACCCCGGCCGGGGTGCTCCTCGTGTGGGTCGTAGCCGAGGATGCCGAAGACGCCGATGTCTGACTCCGGCGCGATGCCGGGGCCGACCGTGACGACCGTGCCCGTCCGGCCCCGAGCGGCCAGCGCATCGAGATGCGGAGTGTCGGCCGCCTCGAGCGGCGTGCGGTCGTCGAGCGCCGGGATCGGGTCGTCGCCGAGCCCGTCGAGACAGACGTACAGCAGCTTGGTCACGGACCCTCCTGGGCTCAGCGATACTTCACGATCAGGGCGAAGTCCTCGGGGTCGAGGCTCGCGCCTCCTACCAGCGCCCCGTCGATCTCGGGGTGCGCCATGAATCCACGGATGTTGCCCGGCTTCACGCTGCCTCCGTATTGGACGCGAACCGCCTGGGCAACATCGTCGTCGTAGCGGTCGGCGAGCGTGGCGCGGATCATCTCGACAACGCGCCCGGCGTCGTTGGGCTCTGCGTTGCGACCGGTGCCGATCGCCCAGATCGGTTCGTACGCCACGACCGCCGTCCGTGCCTGGGCGGCGTCGACGTCGGCGAACGCGCGCCGGATCTGGCCTGTGATCTTCGACTCGGTCGCGTCGGACTCACGTTCGTCGAGCGTCTCCCCCACGCAGACGATCGGCGTCATCTCGTGCCGGAAGACCGCGCGCACCTTCTTATTCACGATCTGGTCGTCCTCGCCGAAGAGCTGGCGCCGCTCCGAATGCCCGACGATCACATAGGAGACCTTCAACGCCGCGAGCATCGGCGGTGACACCTCGCCGGTGAACGCGCCTTTGTCCTCGGCCGCGACGTTCTGCGCTCCCAAGCCGTAGGGCAACTTGTCGGAATCGAGCAGCGTCTCGACGGATCGGAGCGCGGTGGCCGCGGGACAGATCACGACCTCCACCTTCTCAGCGTCCTCCCGGTCGAGCAGATAGCTGAGCTTCTGCACCGCTTGGATCGCCTCGAGATGCGTCTTGTGCATCTTCCAGTTCGCCGCGACGATCGGGCGTCGATCGGTCATGTCATGCCTCCAAGATCGCGATGCCGGGGAGCGCCTTGCCCTCGAGGAACTCGAGCGAGGCGCCGCCGCCGGTCGAAAGGTGGTCGAATGAGTCGCCGAGATCGGCCTTCTTGATCGCGAGCAACGAATCGCCGCCCCCAACCACCGTGAAGGCGTCGGCGTGGGCGACCGCGGTCGCCACACCTCGGGTGCCGGCGCTGAACGGTTCGAGCTCGAACACGCCCATCGGGCCGTTCCACAGGATCGTCTTCGCCTCGGCGAGGATCCGCGCATAGCTCTCGACCGTGCGGGGTCCGATATCGAGCGCCCTCAACCCGCGCGGGATCGCGGTGGCGGGCACCGTCTGGCGGGGCGCGTCGAGCGAGATCTCGGCGGCTGCGACGGCGTCCTGCGGCACCTCGATCAGCACACCGTGCGCCTTGGCCTTCGCGCGCGTGGCGCGCACGTCGTCGAAACGATCGCGCTCCACGAGGCTCTCGCCCACCTCGCCGCCGTCGGCCGCGATCAGCGTGTTCGCCATGGCGCCCCCGATCAGCAGGGCATCGACGCGATCGATCAGCGCATCCACCACGGCGAGCTTGTCGGAGACCTTCGCCCCGCCAAGGATCGCGATGTAGGGCCGCGCCGGATCGCGCAGAAGCCCGCCGAGGACCTCGACCTCGCGCTGGAGGAGCCGCCCGGCCACGGCGGAACGACCGCTCGCGAGCATGAGCTCGGGCAGCGCCGACACGCTCGCATGCGCCCGGTGCGCGGCCCCGAACGCGTCGTCGACGTAGGCATCGGCCAACTCGGCGAGCCGTCCCGCGAACGCGAGGTCGTTCGCTTCCTCCCCCGGGTCGAAGCGGAGGTTGTCCAGCATCACGACCGCGTCGTCGGGCGATGTTTCCGGCACGGGATGCGGGAGCCACGTCACCGGACGGCCAAGGAGCTCTTGGAGGCGCTCCGCCGGCCCTCGCGTGGTCAGCGCATCGTCGACCGCCCCCTTAGGGCGACCGAGGTGCGAGGCAAGGACGAGGGTGGCTCCCCGCTCGAGCAGTTCGGTGATCGTCGGCAGCGACGCACGGATCCGGGCGTCGTCGGCGACGGCGCCGTTCTCGAGCGGCACGTTGAAGTCGACGCGGATGAAGACGCGCCGGCCCGCGACGTCGCCCAGGTCGTCGAGGGTGCGCAGCGTCACAGCTTCGAGGCGACGAGCACGGCGAGGTCCACCAACCTGTTCGAGTAGCCCCACTCGTTGTCGTACCAGCCCACGGCCTTCACGACGTTGCCCATCACCATCGTGGCGGCCCCGTCGAACGTGCATGACGCGGGCGAGCCGACGATGTCCGAGGACACGATCGGGTCCTCGGTGTAGACGATCAGGCCGGCGAGCGAGCCGAACTCGGACGCACCCTTGAAGGCCGCGTTCACTTCGTCGACCGTCACCTCGCGGCTCACGGTGGCCACGAGGTCGGTGACC
>JANLXF010000005.1:0-20597 GCA_031364965.1 Actinomycetes bacterium
GAGCGCGGCGGCGATGATCCACAGGATCGTCGCTCCGCCTCCTCCGGCCGCGAGCAGAGCAAGTGCGTTCATGAGGTAGGTCCCTTCTCGGTCATCTGACGGTCGGGCGCCGCGAGGCGGTGTTCTCCAGGCCGCGAGGCGGTGCTCTCCAGAAGGTGTTCCCGGTGATCCGCGGTTCGAAACCTCCGTTCGGGGCGGTCCGTCGGGGCGTTTGCCGACGGCAAGCGCGGGTATCGCGTCGTCATGCAGCAGATCGCCCATGACGACCTCGTCGTTCCCGTTGCCGGTGAGGGGTGCCTCGTGGCACGGATCGCCGGATGCGCGGTGATCGGTGACCCCGAGGCGTGCACGGTCCGGCGCTATCCCGACGGCCCGGCGCTCGTGCGTGGAGCGACACACCTGATCGACCGAGCCGGGCAGGTCGTGGCCTGCGATAGGCGCACGGTGGCCGTGTGTGTGTGCGGCGCGAGCCGGCTGGGGTCCTTCTGCGACGGCACCCACCGGTTCGTCTCGGGCACCCGAGCCGAGGACACCGCCGAGACGAGCGTTACGCCGTCGCCGACAACGCGCGTTCCCTGAGCGAGGATCGGTCGGACCCCCACGCGTCGAGCAGGTGCCGCGCGAAGCGCTCCTCGAGGCCCGCCAGCGCTCTCGCCCCGAACAGCACTTCAGCACCGATCAGGGGGTCGTCGGCCACCAGCGACCCGACGAGGTCGTACGCCGCGATCATGTCGTGGACGGAGTCCGCCTCGACGTGCTCGTCGTAGTAGTCGGTGACCTCGGAGCCCAGCCCCAGCCGCCGGAGGCCGTTCCCGTATCTCCGGTTCGGGATCGCCGAGGTGAGCTCGAAGAGCGCGAGGTGCCCCATCGCCGCACCCCGAAGACGGCGGTGCAATCCGAACATGCTCACGAGGTTCACCGTGGCGAGGGTCACGCCCGGGACGAGGTCGAGATACGCGCCGTACGCGTCGTCCAGGCCCAGCGCGCGCATCGTCCGCGCGAAGATCGCGGAGTGCATCCGATCGGCCCTCCCGCCGCCGTATTCGTCGGCCTGGATCTCCATGAGGGCCGACTTCGCGTTCCCTTCGAGGCGCGCGATCGTGAAGGAGTGGGGATCGGCCTCTTTCAGGGTGTAGAGCGACCGATGGATCACGAACTCGCGGAACTCTGCCAGACCCGCGGACCGGGCCAGGTAGCGGCTGAGCGAGGGCGGCCGGTCCTCGGCGGCGAGCTGGATGAGCGCGCGGCTCACGTCCTGCGGCTGCCCCGCGTACCCGATCGGCCCGACCTCCTCCCGCAGGGCCGCTTCCCACGCCTGCTCCAGCTTGGCTCGGAAGGCGAGCAGTCCCGGGTCCCATTCGCGCCGGTCATCGACGCCGGGGAGCCCGCGGTAGTGAAGCTCGTAACACAGGTACAACGCCAGGTTGAGGTCGTCGTCGGTCGGCGAGCACGCCGACGGCGGGGCGGTGACCGGAGCCTCCTCGGCCGAGGCGAGCGCGTCCAGCAACGCCTCCGTCAGGGGTCCCCTCGGTGCCGGTAGCCGGTCCATGGCTCGCCACCTACCCGGACACCCAGTTCCGAAAACCCCCGCGAAAGCCCCGGAAGAGCGCCGATCTCCACGTTTCGACGAACCCTCGGTTGGGTAAACGGAGGGTCACGGCATTCGGCCGGATCCGACGAAGGAGCGAACGATGGCGACCCCCCCCGACGACACAAGCGTGCGCGTGAACCTGGCACACACGGTGGTCCTTCCCGAGCACTCGCGTCACGAACCGAGGGCGCAGCTGGGCCTGGCGCCCGCCCCATCCCCGACCGCGGTGGCCCTGCGGGACCGGGTGCCGTGGCCCGTGCCCGTAGCGGTGGCGGTCATCGTCCTGCTCGTGGTAGCCGCGTTCGGCCTCACGACCTACGAAGGACGCGATCGCAGCACGAACGATGTGCCGCTGGTGAGTAACCCGGCCCAGCCGGACGCCACGCTCGACGCGCCCGACGCGGCGCCCAACGGGGAGCTCGCAGCGGGCACGCCCGACGCCTTCACCGGCTCGATCAAGGTCGGGGGCAACGACGATCTGTTCGCCATCCTGGCGGCAGGCCCGACGGCGGCCGGACGATTCGCGGGCGCGCCGGTGAACGGCGACGCCGTCGTGGTGCAGCAGGTCTTCGGGGACGATGCGTTCTCGGTGACCTCGCCTGCCGGAGGCGTCCCCGTACTCGTGTACCTGCCCGGCGCGATCGATGAGCTGCAGGCGTTCATCCCCGGTACGACGGTCATGTTCGTCGGGACCCTGCAACCCACCCCCGCGGACCTCGGGGCGTTCCTCGGGTCGGAGCCTGCCACGGTCGCGGGCAGCAGCGGGGTCTACGTCGTCGCCGTCCCCGAGACGGTGTTCCAGGTCAGCCTCCCCACCGCCTGAGCCATGTGGAACGCTGACGGACCGGTCGAGTGGGCCCCGCTTCTCGAGCTCACGAGCGCCGAGACGGGGCCGGCCCGTCTCGACGCGGTACTGCGCCTCACCCTGGCGCTCGCCTGGGTGATGGTCGCCGTGACGGTCGTCACGATCGTGGTATTCCAAGGGCCGCTCCGAGGCGTGGTGACGATCCCTGCCCGGATCGTGGCGGGCGTCGGGTCCTAGGCGGTCCGTCGGGATCCGCGCCCTCGTCCTCATAGCCGAAGAGATAGTCGAACAGCGCGTCGTCGGTGCCGACATCGATGCCGTCGGTCGCTTCCTCGTCCACCGTGGTTCCCTCCTCAAACGTGTGCCGCACGTCGTTTCCCGTCCCCGCGCGCCTCAAACGCACGCCTGGTGGATCCCGCGCAACTCTCCACGTTTGGGGGATCTGCCGGCGGGGAACCTCACTCGCGAGGCGACGCGGAACGGTCCGCGTCGGCGCTTGAAAGGAGCGAAAGCATGGATATCGTCGTGTGGCTGATCGTCGGCCTGATCGCGGGCGCGATCGCGAGGTTCCTCGTGCCGGGGAACGATCCGATGGGGCTCCTGGGCACCATGGTGCTCGGCCTGGTCGGATCCTTGATCGGCGGGTTCGTCGCCGATCTGTTCACGCCGGGGAACCAGGACCTGAGCCCGGCAGGCCTCGTCGGCTCCGTGATCGGCGCCATCGTGGCGCTGCTGGTCTGGCGTGCGGTCGCCGACCGCCGGGCGGCGTGACGCCGATGGACGCCATCGAGTTGCTCGAGCGCGATCACGTCGAGATCAAGAAGACCCTGGGGGCGCTCGACGACACGAGCGACCGGGCCATCAAGACGCGCGAGGAGCTGTTCGCCCGGTTCCTCGAGATGATGCGAGCGCATGAGGCGATCGAGGAGGAGATCTTCTACCCGGCGCTCAAGCGTCACGCCGAGACGAAGTCGGTGACGCTTGAGGGGTACGAGGAACACCATGTGGTCGACCTGGTGATCGACGAACTGGTGGAGCTTCCCGTTGACGACGAGACCTGGATCGCGAAGTTCACCGTGATGAAGGAGAACGTCGAGCACCATATCGAGGAAGAGGAAGGCGACATGTTCCCGAAGGCTCGGGAGGTGATCGGGGACCAGCTCGAGACCCTTGGGGACGAGATGCAAGCCCGTCGCTCGGCGCTCCTCGAGCGTGGATCGGAAGCCTGATCCGCGTCAGACCCGAAAAGACGCGAGCGGCGGGGGAGGAACGGGCGAAGGGGTGGGCTGGGGCGCCGGCGGCGCTGGGGGGGCCGGAGGCTGAGGCGCGGGCACCGGGGGCCCCGGCTGGGGAGGCTGGGGCTCGGGCGGGCGCTCGGCCCGCGCGACATACGCAACACGGCGGCGAGCTCCCTTGATCTGTAGCTGATCCATACGTGGATCCCTCCTCCTGCTAGCCGGTGACCCCGCTCGCCTTCCTGCGCTTCCTCGGCACCTGCAGGACGAACGGCTTGACGTCGGTGTGCTGCCAGCACTCGGCCGAAGCGTTGTACACCGAAAGTCGCGTGGTGCAGCCCTGTGCGGCGCACACTCGATCGTCGGCATAGACGCGATTCCTGCGTGCGCCACTGGTAGGACCCTTGCCCCGCAAGGGTATCGAATCATCGATCGGTACGTTCTGCACCCGCGGACCTCCCGTTCGGCTCCCTCGAGGATCGCCGTGCATCTACCCGGGGTTGCCGACCACGAAACCTGGCCCCGAGCTGCATCTTGGGAGCGCCGGGGCTCGGCCCGGGTGCTCAGTTCGCGGCGACCTGCACGGCCAAGATCGCGATGTCGTCCTGCGGGTCGCCTTCGCGGAATCCCATGACCCCGGTCATCAACCTCGTCACGATCTCGTCTGCCGAGGCGCCCCGGCACCCCTTGAGCAGCTCGCCGAGGCGGCCCTCGCCGAACTCCTCCCCGGCGCGGCGCTCGTCGGTGAGCCCGTCGGTGTACAGCACCAGTGTGTCACCGGGGTCCAGGTCGACGGCCCGATCGAGCAGGGTGGGATCTTTGAAGAACCCGAGCAGGGTGCCCGGCGCGCCCGCGGTTTCGAGCGCGCCGTCGCTCCGCAGGATCAACGGCAGGGGATGGCCTCCGCATGAGAGCGTCAGTCGAACGTGCTCGCTCGACCGGCGGAGTCTGACGTGACACGCCGTGCAGAAGCGGCTCTCGGCCGTCTGGCGGAGCAGCGCCTCGTTCAAGATCCCGAGGATCGCGCTCGGCCGGCTCTCGTGGAGGGCCGCCGTGCGGATCGTGTATCGGGACAGCGCCATGATCGCCGCGGCCCCCGACCCCTTGCCGCAGACGTCCCCGATCGAGATAGCCCATTCGTCGTCGGCGGTCTCGAACAGGTCGTAGAAGTCGCCGCCCACCTGGGTGCCGTCGCCGGCCGGTCGATAGGCCACCCCGATCGCCACGCCCGGGATCTCGGGGAGGGAGGGCGGCAGCAAGCTCCGCTGCAGGGTCTCGGCTACGTAGGTCCGTTCGCCGTACAGCCGCGCGTTGTCCAGCGCCGGCGCCGACCGCTCGGCCATGTCGCTCAGGAAGCTGAGGTCGTCCTCGGTCAGGATCGGGGAGCCCGGGGCGCGGCAGATCGTGATCGTCCCCAGGATCCGGTCGCGGAGCCGGATCGGCACGAGGACCGAGGAAGCACACCCGATCTCTCGCCACGCCTCGAGATGGCTTCGCGTCGTCATCCTCGCGAGGTGGTCCTCCGTGACCGTGGCGATCAGCTCGGGTCGACCGGTCCGAAGCGTCGTGGCGACCAGGCTGTCGGGATCCTCGAGATCGGGGATCCCGAGCGTTACGACGTCCAGCAGCGCCTCCTGGCGGCTCGCGTCTGCATGGGCGGCCGCGACGTGGCCGATCTGGCCGTCGCGGCCCGCGAGGTGTGCCACGGCGTAGTCGCCGATCCGGTCGGCCAGGAAGCGCACGAGCACGCCGGCGGCCTCTTCGAGATCGAGCGCGGCAAGCAGCGCGGCGTCGAGGTCCGCGAGCAGCCTCAGCCGCCCAGTCGAGATCTCCGCTTCCCGGCGAGCGGTCCGTTCGCGGTCGTACAGGCGCGCATTCTCGATCGCGATCGATGCCCTCAAAGCCAGCTCCTGAGCGAGCGCCAGATCGGCCTCCCCGTACGACCGGCCGGACTCGGCCGTCACGAAGGTCATGGCCCCGAGGACCTCGGCGCCGTTCGAGAGCGGCACGATCATGGATGAACGCAGCCCGAGCGCCAGGATCGCCTCGCGGACGTCAGGCATGGACTCCACCGCCGCCTCGATCATCGCCCGAGGGATCTCCTCGACGAGCTCGGGCTCGTTCGTACGCAGCACGTGGGCGACGCCGCCGGGCGAGGGGTCGTCGAGGTGCACGGGGAATCGGCGGCTGAGGTCCCAGGCGAACCGCACCTTAGACGGGTCGACATGTTCGACGGCGAGCCGCTCCACCACTCCGTCGGACGACAGCAGGTCGACCGCGCACCAGTCGGCGAGCCTTGGCACGGCGGCCCGGGCGATGCCTCGCAGCGTGGCTGCGTAGTCGAGTGAGGACGACAGGACCTGGCTGGCCTCCGAGAGGAACGCGAGCCGCTCGTTCGCGGTCTCGGCAGCGTCGCGCGCGAGCCGCTCCTGGTCGAGGAGGCGTTCGCGGTCCCGTTCGGCCGCGTCGCGTTCGGAGAGGTCCACGACATACGCGATGGCCTGGAAGGGATCGTGGTCAACCAGTGCGAGCCCCACCATGACAGGTACCCGTCGGCCGTCCTTGCGCAGGTACTCCTTCTCGTAGGGCGCCGACCCTCCGCGCTCCGCAGCCTCGCGGAGGGCAACGGCGCTGCGGGCCAGGTGCTCGGGCGGCGTGAGGTCGCGCCAGTTGAGGACGCCGTCCTCCAGGTCCTGGCGCTCGTAGCCCAGCATCGTCAAGACGGCGTCGTTGGCGTCGACGATGGTGCCGTCCTCTCCGCCGACCATGACACCGACGACGTTCGCCTCGATCAGCCGTCGCGCCCTCGCCGAGACGCTGCGCTCGACATCGAGCAGCCGAAGACGTTCGTGCGCCTGCGCGTACTGCTGGGCGATCGCGAGCAGCAGCGCGACCTCATCGGCCTCGAAGGTCCTCTCCCCGTCGAAGTGGAGCACGAACGCGCCCATCGTGTGGTCGGCGACCACCAGAGGAAGGGAGATCAGGGCCTCGAAGCCGAGCTGATCGAGCATCTCCGCGCCGGCCGGGAACTGCTCGCGCACGGCCGCACGCATCGAGAGCCACAGCGCCCGTCCCGTTCGGACCGTCTCGGCCGCAGGCAGGGGCGCGTCCAGGGGAACCTCCGCCCATCGGCCGACCGTGTCCTCGGGATACCCATCCGATGCGGCGAGGTGCAGGACGTCGCCGTGGCGCATCAAGACGGCTGCGGCCACCGCGCCGATCACGTCCATCGATCGCGACATCACCACGCGGTTGGCTTCGTCGAGCGTGGTCGCGCTCGCAAGGGCGGTCGTCACTCCCTGGAGTCGTCTCGTCCACTCGACTGCCTGCTCCGCGTCGAGCCGCGCGTGATGCTCGGCGCCGTAGGCCTGCTCGAGGGCCTCGTGGAGGCGGGCGTTCTCGATCGAGACCGCCAGCCGCGCGGCGACGACGCTGACGAATCGCACGTCGGTCTCGCTGAAGGCCCCCGTCTGTGCGCTCCCGACGTGGAGGACCCCGATCAGCTCATCCTCCTTCAGCAAGGGAACGACTACCAGCGAACGGAGGAACCGCCTGATCGTGGGGTTGATCACCTCGCGCGTCGAGGTGTCGCCCACGAGCAGCGGCTGCTTCGTCTGGGCGACCGTGCCGTCGAGGCCCCGGCCGACCGGCACCTCGACCTCGCCTTCGAACTCGCGCTCGAGGCCCACCGAGGCCCGGCGGACGAGGACGTCGCGCGCCGGGTCGAGCAGGAGCACGCTCGCCGATCCCGCATCGAGCACGGTCAGGAGGCGCTCGAGGAGGTCGTCGAGGAGGTCGTCGAGCGCCAGGTGTCGCAACACGGCGTCGGTCACGGTGTCGAGCGACCGGAAGAGATCGCCGAACCGGTCGGCCTGCCCTTGCAGGGACTCGATGTCAGACTCGAGCCGGGTCCGCTCCTCGGCTGGGAGGCGTTCCGAGACGTCGCGCGCGATCACGGTGAGGATCGGGTGCCCCCCGACCTCGACCTTCGAGATCGTGGCCTCCATCGGGAATTCCTCGCCGTCCGCGCGCAGCCCGTACACCGTGCCGAGGTGCCCCATCGTCCTGGTGGTCGTTCCGGTCTCGGCGAATCGCATCACGTCCTGGTAGTGCGCCGCCCGGAATCGCTCGGGGATGAACCGGTCGATCGGGCGGCCGATCGCGTCGGCCGCCGGGCATCGGAAGACCTGCTCGGCCGAGGCGTTGAAGACCTGGATCCGCTGCTCGTGGTCGACGGTGATGATGGCGTCGACGACCGAGTCGACCACCGCCATGAGCCGGGTTTCCGCCGCGAGGGCGAGTTCTTCCAACACGTCGATCTCGACCGTGTGTCGCAGCACCGCGACGTACCGGGGGCCGTCCTCCATCTCGACGATCGAGGCGGTGAGGAACACCCGGACGGTCGTGCCGTCGGCTCGCTTCAGCTGCAGCGATCCCCGCCAGAACCCGCCACGGATCAGCTGCTCGAGCCTCCGCCGAGACACCTCGGCGCCATCGGCGTCCAGATCCTCCACCCGCATGGCGAGGATCTGCTCTCGCGTATACCCGAGCAGATCGAGCGCCGCCGGGTTCACGTCGACGAACGACCCCGCTGGATCGACCGCCAGGACAGGTTCGGGGAGCGCGTCGAACAGATCCGATCGCAGCCCGATCCGATCGGTCGGCGTGTCGGAAGCGGTGCCGTTCGGATCGCCGGGCAGGGTCGTGGGCTGGCTCCTAGATCGGATCGGTCGCGAGACCGCACATGCTCTCCCGGAACCCGCCCCGCTGGCAACCTGGCGGGTCGGGTTCGTCTCGGGCATGTCCGGGTAAAACAGCATCGCGCCGGCCGGGCGCCTTGAGCGATGGTGAGCAGGGATTCCGACACGATGACGGGACGCGATCGAGGTTCGGATGCCGCTCCACCGCGATCCGGCGCAGACCTGCGATGGGAGCGGACGCCAGCGGGTCTTCGGCTGGAGGGCGAGGTCGACCTGACGAACGCGCACCGGCTCGCCGAGATCGTGCATGAGGAGCAGGAGAGGCTGGGCGACAGTGTGCGGCTGGACCTCGAAGCGCTCTCGTTCATGGACGGGGCGGGCGTCCGCGCGTTGCTCGAGATCTCCCGATCCCTGCGGGATTCGGGTTGCCTGCTCGTCCTGGCGTCACCCGGCTACATCGTGCGCAAGGCGCTCTCGGTGTTGACGCCCGACGACCTGCTGGACGCGATCAGGATCGTGGAGTCTTGATCCGTACGCCCTCAGCGCGGGAGGCTGAACGTGACGACGCCCTCGCCGTCGTGGCTCGCCCAGCTCGCGTCGGGGACGATCGCCTCGAGCAGTCGGCGACGGTGATCCGCCGCGAGGTCGTCCGCGGCCTCGGGGACCTGCGCGGGGCCCTGGCAGCGAACGTGGAGCGCCCCTTCGTCCGTGGTGATCTCGACCAGCAGCGGGACGTCGACGCCATGGTCGCCGGCGCCGATCATGCCGGCGGCGACCTCCGACAACGCGAGCTTCAGGTCGTCGACCCGCTCTTCGTCCAGTTCGGTGTGACGCCCGATGGCGCCCGCGAAGATGCGTACGGTCGACACGAAGGAGGCGTCGGCGGGGACGCGCAGCGCGACGGGGGGCTCGACGGCGCCGGTCACGCGCTCGCGTCCCCCAGGGCGGCGGGTGTCTCCGCCATCGTGAACACCTTGTCCATCCCCGTGAGAGACAGGACCTTGAGCGGCGATCCCGCGGCGCCGGTCACCGCGACGTCGCCACCCTTCTTGCGGACGCGCTTCAGGCAGGCCACCAGGACACCGAGGCTGCTCGAGTCCATGAACGAGACGCCGGCGAGATCCACCGCGATCCGGGTCTCACCCTCGTCGGTCAGCGAGGCGAGCTGGTCTCGCAGCTCCGTCGAGGTGTGGAGATCGAGCTCGCCTTCCACCTCGACCACCTTCCAAGGGTCTTCGCGCCGTGTCCGGATCTGCAGGTCCACCGCCGCTCCTTCCTCGGTACCGTCGTCGATCAACCGGCCCGGCCGGTGCGGGACCGCTCGCTAGTATAGGAACCTCATCTTGCCCAACGTCATGGAAACGCCCATCTCGCTCTCGGTTCCGGCGGACGCCGGATACGTGCATGTGGTGCGCTCGGTCACGGCCGGCGTCGCCGCGCGGCTCGCGATCGGCTTCGACGACGTCGACGATCTTCGGATCGCCGTGACGGAGGCGTGCACCCGATTGCTGGCCCTGGGCACGGCCGGGCGCCGCCTCGTGATCGAGCTCGCGCCGGCAGACGACGGGCTCTCGATCGCGATCGAGATCGACGCCGAGATCGCCACGTGGCCGTTCGAGGGGTCGCGCGAGACGTTGGCGTGGCGCGTCATCAGCGGCCTCGTCGACGAGGCGCACGAGGAGCTCAGAGACGGCCGCCCGACGATCGTGCTCACGAAACGCACGATCTCCCCGGATCCGCGATGACGCCAGCCTCGTCATCGGGTGGCGCATCGGATCGTCTCGGCGAGGACGAGGTCGCGACGTTGTTCTCCGCGCTCGGGTCCGATCCGGGTGCGCGCGACGAGATCGCGATGGCGTTCCAGCCGCTGGCTGAATATCTGGCTCGGCGGTTCGCGGGCCGGGGCGAGCCCCTCGACGACCTCGTGCAGGTGGCGAACATCGGGATGCTCAACGCGATCGATCGCTTCGATCCCGACCGCGGGGTGCAGTTCTCCACCTATGCGGCCGCCACGATCGTGGGGGAGCTGAAACGGTATTTCCGCGACAAGGGCTGGGCCGTGCGGGTGCCGCGGAGCGTGCAGGAACTCGGTCTGCGACTCAACCGGACGCTCCCGGACATCTCCCAGCGTCTGGGTCGGTCGCCGACGATCGCCGAGCTCGCGTCGGAGCTCGGATCCACCGAGGAGCTCGTCGTGGAAGCGATGGAGGCCGTCCAGGCCTACTCGACGGCATCGCTCGATGCGCCGATCGGGGAGGAGGGCCTTGCCCCGATCGACACGCTCGGCGAGCGAGACCCGTCTCTCGAGATGCTCGACGAGTGGGCGACCCTGGCGCCGGCGATCCGCGATCTGCCGGATCGCGACCGGAGGGTGCTCTACCTGCGCTTCTTCTCCGGGCTCACGCAGTCCGAGATCGCGGCTGAGATCGGGGTGTCGCAGATGCACGTGTCGCGGATCCTGTCGCACGCGCTCGAACGCCTGCGCGAGCAGGTCGGCGCCTGACGACGCCGGCGTCGGTTCCGGCTCGACGAACGGTCACAGCAGCGGGGGTACCTGCTTGCGGCGGATCGAGGGCGCCTCGTCCGGGGACCTGAGTGACCCCGGATCGTCGTCCAGCCACGCGGCCTTGCACGGGCCGTGCAGCTCCACCGCCTCACGATCGAACGTGGCCCGGGACCTGCCGCACGAGCATTCGATCGTGCCGGCTCCGCCCGCCAAGATCCAGTCACGCCGGCATGCGAGGCACCGGAAGACGAGCATCGGCGTCTGGTCGGGTCCTGTGTCGGCTGCACGGCTGTCGTGTCTCGTCAGGGTGGTCACGCTCGGTCCTCCTCCTCGTGGCGTGCTCCCGGCGTACCCGAACCCGGGAGGCTGAAACCGGCCGGCAGGCAGGTTTGTGGATCGGGACCGGCGGGTAGCCAGAGGCTCATCGTCGAGGAAAGGAGCTCCCCATGGAGGGCAGCCAGGATCGTGCGGAAGGCAAGTGGGACGAGACCAAGGGCAAGGTCAAGGAGGCGGTCGGTGACGCCACCGACAACGAGCGTCTCGAGCGCGAGGGTAAGGGCGACCAGCTCCAGGGCAAGGGCGAGCAGGCCGTCGGTCACGTCAAGGACGCCGGCGAGAAGGTCCGCTAGGGCGTGAAAGACGCCCTCGATCGCGACTGAGCACGATCGACCCAGACCACGCCGAGTGAGAGGGGCCGGGCCGCAGGGCCTGGCCCCTCTCGGTTCCAAGAACAGGGGCGCGATGATCAGGCTTCGACGCACCGACCCGAGCGGCCCTGGGATCGCTCGCGTGCGTCGCGGGCGCGGGTTCTCCTACGTCGGCCCGCGCGGCCGGCCGGTCACCGACGAGGCCACGCTGGCGCGGATCAAGGCGCTCGCGATCCCGCCGGCATGGGAGCACGTCTGGATCTGTCCCGACGACCGCGGCCATCTCCAAGCCACCGGAGTGGATGCGGCCGGGCGGCGCCAGTACCGGTATCACGACGAGTGGCGCAGCCGTCGCGACTCCCTGAAGTTTCGCCGGATCGAGTCGTTCGCGCGCCTGCTGCCCACGGCGCGCGCTCGGGTGGCCGAGGACCTCGCCCGCCCCGAGCTCGACCGCGAGCGTATCTTGGCCTGCGCGGTGCGGCTCCTGGATCAGGGGTTCTTCCGCGTCGGCACCGAGCAGTACACCGCGCAGAACGGCTCGTTCGGGCTGGCGACGCTCCGCAAGAGCCATCTCAGCCTCGACGGCGACGTCGCGACGTTCGACTTCACGGCCAAGAGCGGGAAGCGCCGCATCCAGATGGTGCGCGACCCCCAGGTGGCCGACGTGCTCGCGCGGCTGAAGCGACGTCGCACCGGAGGCGTCGAGCTCCTCGCCTATCGAGAGGACGGGCGGTGGCGGGACCTCCGCGCCGCCGACATCAACGCGTACCTGAAGGAGATCTGCGGCGACGAGCACACGGCCAAAGATTTCCGCACGTGGCACGCGACCGTGCTCGCCGCGGTCGCCGTCGCCCGGTGGGACACCGGGCCGAGGGGGCGGGGCGCGGTGCGCAAGGCGACGGCCGCGACGGCCCGCGAGGTGTCGGAGTATCTCGGCAACACGCCGGCCGTCTGCCGGGCTTCCTACATCGACCCCCGCGTGTTCGACCGGCTAAGTCAGGGGCTCACGATCGCGCCGGCCCTGGCCGAGTTGCACGGAGATCCGATGGAGGACCAGCGCGCCCGTAAGCGCATCGAGCAAGCCGTGCTCGACCTCCTCGCCGGCGAGCTCGAAGCTCTCGAGCTTGCCGCCTGACGGGCGCGACCTGCTCGCGGGGCCGTGGGTTTGGGCGAGTCCGGCTCGGGGAACCATGCGTTCGAGCGTCGATGTCGAGGCCGATCGGCATCAGGAGGGAGTCATCATGTTGGAACGTACGATCACCGTGGACGACTACGAAGTGACGGGACAGCCGACGAGGCTCCGATGGGGCGCCGTGATCGCGGGCGGCGTGCTCGCGGTCGCGCTGCTGCTCGTGCTGACGTCCCTGTGGATGGCACTCGGCTTCGGCTCGGAGGTGCGGTCGGTCGCCGAGAACCTTGCGTGGTTCATCGGGGGCAGCGCGATCTTCTGCCTGTTCGTGGGCGGTTGGGTCGCCGGGCGGATGTCGGGTGTCCGCGGCGCCGGGACCGGGATGGCCCACGGTGCGACCCTGTGGGCCGTGGTCCTGCTCGCGACGCTCTCGATCGGGATCCCCGCGGTGCTGAACATCTTGAACCTGGGTCGCGTGACGACGGAGATCGGTCAGCAGACCGGCGTGATCGCCCAGGGCGTCGACGCCTCACTGTGGGCCACGTTCCTGTCGCTGGTGGGTGCGCTGATCGCGGCCGCCTTCGGCGGCATGATCGGCGGCATGACGGTGCCGGCGCCGGTCGAGACCTCGACCCTGCGGAACTCGGCGGCGGTGGCGCCTACGGCGTACCGGACGATCGAGAGCGACGGCGACGACGACACGCGGGTCGTCGAAACCACCGAGGGCTCTCGGCGGATCTGACAAGGGGAGGAATCATGCCCAGTCGACGTGACGATCTTCCGGTGACGCTCAGGCGTTCGCCCGCCAAGGCCCAGCGCACCTACCTGAAGACCCACGACAACGCGGTCAAGGAGTACGGCGAGGACGAGCGTGCGCACCGAACCGCGATGGCGTCGCTCAAGCACTCGTTCGAAAAGGTGGGGGACCACTGGGAGCCCAAGGACCACCCCGGGCCTTCCGACCCCCAGGGCGCCAAACGCGGCCCTGCGGCGCGCCGAGGCGGCAGGACCTACGGCGGCGTCGACGTACTCGGGCACACGAAACATGAGCTCTACGACCGTGCGAAGCGGCTGGGCGTGCGCGGGCGATCGCGGATGCGCAAGACCGAGCTGGCCGAGGCGATCGCCCGCAAGCAGGGCTGACCCGTGAACGTCGAGGAGTCGTCACCGATGGACCCATACCCGACCTGTTCCATGTGCGGCGATACGTTCGCCTCCGCCGACGAGCTCGCGGCTCACCGCCATTCGATGCCGCTCGCGTGGGAGCGAGGCTCGACCCCGTTCCAGTGCGGTTACTGCGGGGCGGCGTTCGACGAAACGGCCGAGCTGCTGCAGCATCAGGCCGACGCGCACGGCGAGGGCATCCCCGCCGGCCAGGGCGCGTAGCCGGCGACGGGTGTCGCTCACCAACGCGAGGCGGCGACCGCCCAGATCGTGACTCCGACGACCCCGGCCGCGAGCTGGATCGCGATCCCCAAGCCGAGGCCGGCCAGCGTGGCTCGGGTCGTGGTCCACGCGGTGGAGAGCCGCCGCGTCCGCAACCACTCCGCGGCGAGGATCGCGAGCGGCCCCCCGACCAGCGCCCCCACGATCGGGATCGCGATCGCCCCGACGACGACGCCGGCCGCACCGGCGAGCAGCACCCACCGCGGAGATCCCTCGCCGGTCGCTCGGCGAGCGGGAATCACCCAGGCGGCCACGAGCGCGGCGCCCGCGATCAGCCCGATCAGGGCGACGACGACCCAGTGCCCAGCGTCGGAGCCGTCGGCGAACCCCCACAGGACCGCGGAGGCCACGATCAGCGGCAACCCCGGCGCGAGCGGGACGACGATCCCGGCGAGCCCGACGAGCATCCCGACGCCCACGATCAGATCGACGTTCACGGCACGCACGGTACGCCCACGAAGGTGCCCCTGTGGAGGTTCGGCTGATGCGTGACGGAATGGCTCCGCCTGATCCGTTACACCTCGTCGGTCATCCTCGCATCTTCAGCTCGCCCTGGCGGCGCGCTTCTTCCTGACCTCCCTTCGGTTATCTCTCAGCACGGTCTTGATGAGCTCTTCCCCATCCCAGATCTGCATGGTGGGGCCCTGCAGGTAGATGTCGACGCGGCGCCCCGCCCTGTGCTTGCCGCAGCTGACCTGCTGCCAGGCCACCGAGACGATCCCGTTCGTGGCCACCAGGCGCGAGATCCACTCCTCGCCGGTCCGTTCGTCTTCGAGAGCGGTTGCGTCGGCGACTCGACCGCGATCGGGAACGCTGAACCGGCTCGTCGGGGCGGCCATGCCAAGGGCCTGATGAGGTCGCTCGGTGTTGTAGCTCGCGATCCAGCCATCGAGCTCGGCCTGTGCGCTCACGAGATCGGGGAACACGCGCCCGGTGAGGAACTCCTGGCGTAGCGTGCGGTGGAACCGCTCGATCTTGCCCGTCGTCGTGGGGCTGCGAGGGGCTGTGAGCAGGTGATCGATGCCGTTCTCCCGGCAGATCCGGTCGAACAGCACCTCGGTGTCTTTGTGCCCGAACCGCCCTGTGAAGACCTTGCCGTTGTCGGTCAGGATCTCCTGGGGCACCCCGTGGCGCGCCATCGCCTCGGCGAAGTGCGCACAGACCGCCCGGCTCGTGGCGCGCACCATCAGGCCGGCGCACACCACGAAGCGGGAGTGATCGTCGATCCCGGTGAGTACCTTCAGCTGGCGACCATCGGCGAGGAGCACCCCGCCCACCACGTCGAACTGCCACAACTCCATCGCGCCGCCTCGCTCCCAGCGCTTGAATCGGCGGGCGCGACGGCGTCGGGCCTGCGGGTCGATCAGCCCAGCTCGTTGCAGCGCTCGGTAGATGCCCGAGCGCGACGGGACCGGCTCAAGGCCTGCCTTCGTCGCCTCATGCACCAGCTGGCGCGGTCCCCAGTCCGAGTTGCGACGGCGCGTCTCGAGGACCCAGACCTCGATCGCAGGATCCATCTGATGCGAACACCTTGGAGGGCGGTGGGATCGATCTGCCAGGCCGGCCAGACCTTGATCCTCGTACCACCGCAGCCATCGATGCACCGCCTGGCGCGAGACGCCGAAGCGGCTCGCCACCTCTACCACTGACACACCATCGCGGATCACCGCGAGCACCGCCTGATACCTCTGCTCCACGACACTCAGCTCCACCAACATGCTCGGGAGTGTGTAACGGATCAGGCGGAGCCAGCGTCACCGCTCAGGCGAAGCCGTGTCACCCATCAGCCGGAGCCGATGTGTCACGCATCAGGCGGAACCAAACAACCACTTGGTGGGCCCCCGGGGATTTGAACCCCGAACCTGCGGATTAAGAGTCCGTTGCTCTGCCGAATTGAGCTAGAGGCCCGCCGCAGTATACGAAACGAGGTCCGGACGGTAGAGAAGGAACCGAGGGTGAGTGACGGGATTTGAACCCGCGGCCTCCTGGACCACAACCAGGCGCTCTAACCGAGCTGAGCTACACCCACCACGTGTGGCATCCACGATACCAACGGAACGCGCCCGGGCTTCCCGGGCGTGGGGGACCTGAGGTATCATCCTCAGACGTTTGAACCGCCGTTCAAACTCTTCCCACCGGGAGGTTGGGCGGTTCGCTAGGAGGACCACCCGCATGGCCACGAGGGAGACCACGGAGTTCGACCTCGACCTGATCGACCGCCTGATCGAGCGCGAGGAAGCCGAGCTCGCGCCCAAGCGCCGCGCCTCGATCGACTACCGCGCCGTCGCCGGCCGCCACGTCGCCGGCGGCGTCGCCTCCAGCTGGCAGGCGTCGCCCCCCCACGCGATCTACATCGACCACGGCGAGCGCAACCGCCTGTGGGACATCGACGGGACCGAGTACCTCGACTTCCACCTGGGCTACGGGGCCATGGTCGTGGGGCACGCGCACCCCAAGATCACCGAGGCGATCGTCAAGCAGGCCGCGCGCGGCACGCACTTCGCGCAGCCGACGATGCACCTCGACGCGATCGGCGAGAACCTGACCGACCGCTTCACGCTCCCGTTGTGGCGGTTCGCCAACTCGGGCACCGAGGCGACGCTCGAGGGTGCGCGTCTGATGCGCGCGAACACGGGTCGCGACATGCTGATCAAGATCGAAGGCACCTATCACGGCCATCACGACTCCCTGATGTTCTCGGTGGCGCCCGCGATCGAGGACATCGGTCCGCGCGAGCACCCCGTGACGGTGCCGCAGGCGATGGGCCTGCCGCAGGCGTTCGCCGACCTCGTGATCGTCGTTCCGTTCAACGATCTCGAGGCGGTGCGGCGCGCGTTCGAGGAGCACCCGGGCAAGATCGCCGGCATGTTCGTCGAGCCCGCGATGATGAACTGCGGCGTGATCCTCCCCGAGGACGGCTACCTCGCAGGCCTCAAGGAGATCTGCCACGCGAACGGCGCCTACCTGGCGTTCGACGAGGTCAAGACCGGCGCGACGCTCGCCTACGGCGGCGCCACCGAGGTGTTCGGCGTGGTGCCCGACATCATCTGTCTGGCCAAGGCGATCGGCGGGGGACTGCCCTGCGGCGCGATCGGCGCCACCCGCGAGCTCTTTCGACCCGTGCTCGAGGACGAGTACGACATGGCCGGCACGTTCAACGGCAATCCGCTCACGATGGCGGCGTCGCGCGCGACGCTGACCGAGGTGCTCGTCGGCGACGTCTACGACGGCTTCAACCGGATCGACCAGGCGATGAAGACCGGCCTGCGCGACGTGATCGACAAGACCGGACTGCCCGCCTACGTGAGCGGGGTGGGCGCGAAGGGTTCGGTGATCTACTCGACCGAGCCGGTTCGCGAGTACCGCGACGCGGTCGGCATCGACGAGCGCGTCAGCTACCTCGCGTGGCTCTTCCAGCAGAATCGCGGCGTGTTCAAGTCGCCGTGGACCAAGCAGGAGACCTGGACGCTCTCGGTGTGGCACACCGAGGACGACGTCGCCCGGTACGTCGAGAACTTCGAGGAGTTCGCAATCGCCGTGACGGGCGGCTGACACTCGGGAACTTCCTCCGCACGTCGAGACGAACCGAACCGAAGGGGCCGCAGACATGAGTCAACGTGAGACCGTCGACATCGACATCGAGCTCGTTGAGAAGCTGATCCAGGAAGAGACCGTCGCCCTGGATGCGAAGCACGCGCGCAGCCTGAGCTATCGCGAAGAGGCGAAGGCCCACCTGCCCGGGGGCGTCTCCTCGAGCTGGCAGTCCTGGCCGCCGCACCCGATCTACGTGGACCGAGGCGATGGTTCGCACGTCTGGGACATCGATCAGAACGAGTACGTCGACTTCCATAACGGCTACGGCGTGATGGTGATGGGCCACGCGCACCCCAAGATCGTCGAAGCCGTCCGGAAGCGGGTCGCCCTGGGCACGCACTTCGCCCAGCCCACCGAGGACGCGCTGCCGGTCGCGGAGAACCTCGCTGAGCGCACCGGCATGCCGTACTGGCGGTTCGGCAACTCGGGCACCGAGGCGACGCTGGACGCGGTGCGCATCATGCGCGCCACGACCGGCCGCCCGCTGATCCTCAAGATCGAGGGCGCGTACCACGGCCATCACGACGCGCTGATGGTGAGCGTCTTCCCCTCGAAGGAGGACGCGGGCCCGCGCGAACACCCGAACTCCGTACCCCAGACGCCCGGCATGATCCCGGGCACCGTCGACACGGTGCTGAACGTCCCGTTCAACGACGCCAACGCGGCCGAGCGCGTGTTCGCGGAGCACGGCCCGAAGATCGCCGGGATGATCATCGAACCGATCATGACGAACTGCGGCGTGGTGCTGCCCGATCCCGGCTACCTGCAGCGGCTCAAGGACATCTGCCACGCGAACGGGGCGATGTTCGCCTACGACGAGGTCAAGACCGGCTTCACGGTGGCGTGGGGAGGCGCGATCGAGGCCTTCGGCGTGCGGCCCGATCTGGTGGCCTACGCGAAGGCCCTCGGCGCCGGCATCCCGTGCGGCGCGATCGGCGGCACCGAAGAAGGCATGGCGATGATCCTGAGCGGCGACCTCGAGCAGGTCGGCACCTTCAACGGGAACCCGCTCACGATGGCGGCCGCCAAGGTGAACCTCACCGAGGTGCTTACGAAGGACGCCTACGTGCGGCTCGACGAGCTCAACACGATCCTGCACGGCTGTGAGACCGTGATCGACAAGTACCGACTGCCGGCCTCGATGAAGACGCTCGCCGCGAAGGGCTCGATCGACTGGCGCGTCGAGCCGATCCACGAGTACCGGGACCTGTGGGAGATCGACGACCGCATCCCGCAGCTCGCGTGGCTCTGGCAGCTCAACCGCGGGGTCTTCAAGAGCCCCGGGTCGAAATGGGAGAGCTGGACGACCTCGATCGTGATGAGCGACGACGACGCGAATCGCTACGTCGAGAACTTCGAGAGCTTCGCGGAGGCCATCACCGGCTGAGGCCGCGTCGAACCCGCGCCTCCCCATAGACTGCGACCGTGCCCGGGAGTCCGCTCGTCCTCGACCGCCGTGCCGCGCGGCGCCTCTGCGTGCAGGGTCAGCGCCTCGCCGGGCCCCGTCCCGCGTCGATCGCCGAGGCGGTGCGCGACCTGTGGATGGTCCAGATGGACCCGACCTCGGCGGTGGCCCGCACCGAGCACCTCGTGCTGTTCTCCCGGTTGGGTACGAGGTTCCGCGTCGATGAGCTCGAGCGGATGCTGTGGCACGAACGGTCACTGTTCGAGTATTGGGTGCACATCCTGCCGACCGCCGATCTATGGGTCCACCGAGTCTCGATGCGGCGTTACCCCACGGGTGGGCCCCGCGGTTCGCTGAAGAGCCGGCAGAAGGCCGCCGCGTGGATGGCGGCGAACGCCGCGTTCCGCAGGTATGTGCTCCGTGAACTGCGGACGAAGGGTCCGCTGCGAGCGCGCGACCTCGAGGATCGGGTCGCCGCCGGGCATCACAGCGGCGGCTGGACGGGCGACGGGCGCAACGTGGCGGCGATGCTCGACGAGCTGTGGTTCGGCGGCGAGGTGATGATCGTCGGGCGCGACGGGCCGCAGCGGCTCTGGGATCTCGCCGAGCGGAGCCTGCCCGCAGAGCAGCCGCGGCGACCCCAGCGCGAGGTCGCGCGCGAGATCGTCGAGCGGCAGCTCCGGGCGCGCGGTCTGGCCACGGTCGGTGCGTTCGGGTGGGCGTTCGACGGGCGCCCGCCGGGATGGGAACGTGCGCTCGCCGAGCTCACTCGCGAGGGCGTGGCGGTCCCCGCGCGCGTCGAGGGGCTCGACGGCACGTACTACGCACATGCCGAGCTGCTGGACCTCCCGTGGCGGCCGCGGACCGTGCTGCTCTCGCCGTTCGACGACCTGGTGAGTCAACGCGACCACACCGAGGCGCTGTTCGACTTCTTCTTCCGGCTCGAGATCTACGTGCCGAAGGCGAAGCGCCGCTGGGGGTACTTCGTGCTGCCGTTGCTGCACGGCGACCGGCTGATCGGGCGCGCGGACGCGGCCTTCGACCGGGGGACGAGGGTGCTTCGCCTTCCCTCGGTGCACATGGAGCCGTCCGCGGCGGCGTCGCACGGCCACGCGGCGCGGCGCGCGATCGACGAGCTCGCGCGGTGGCTGGGTGCCACCGACATCGCCTACGGCACGGTCCCGCCCGGGTGGCGCCGCGCGCTGCAGGCTTGAGGAGGGCGGGCTCGCACGCCCGCACGCGGACCGCGCGCCGCTAGACTGCCCGCGATGAGCGAGCCGCTGGTGGGCGTGATCATGGGGTCCCGTTCCGACTGGGAGACGATGCGCCATGCGGTCGAGACGCTGGAGTCGCTCGAGGTGCCGTTCGAGACACGCGTCGTGAGCGCCCACCGCACGCCCGACCTGCTGTTCGAATACGCCGCGACGGCGGCGGCGCGCGGCCTCGAAGTCATCATCGCCGGGGCGGGCGGGGCGGCCCATCTGCCCGGCATGACGGCCGCGAAAACCGTGCTGCCCGTGCTGGGCGTGCCCGTCGAAT
>JANLXF010000214.1:0-15175 GCA_031364965.1 Actinomycetes bacterium
TGTCGCCCCTGGTGCGGCGGTTGGCGCACGAGCACGGGGTCGACCTTGCGTCGGTCCGCGGCACGGGAACGGGGGGCCGGATCACGAAGCAGGACGTGATGAACGCGGCGGGTGGCGGCGCCGGAGCTCCGGCCGTCGCCACGGCGCCGAGCGCTCCCCCGGCCGGCGGCCCCGCCCAGGTTGCCGCGCCCTCGGTGGCTCCCTCCACGCCGGCACCCGGGCAGGGCGAGGAAGCCGTGCCGATCACCCATATCCGCAAGGCGATCGGCAACCACATGGTCGCCTCCCTGCAGTCGACCGCGCGCGCGTGGACGATGGTCGAGGTCAACGTTGACCATCTCGTGAAGCTCCGGGACCGCGCGAAGGACGCCTTCTTGGCCCGCCACGGTGTCAAGCTCACCTACCTGCCGATGGTCACCAGGGCCACGACCGAGGCGCTCTTGGAGTATCCGATCGTGAACGCCGAGCTGCGTGACGATCAGCTCATCATGCGGAAGTACGTGAACATGGGCATCGCCGTCAGCTACGACGAGGGCCTCATCGTTCCGGTCGTCAAAGGCGTCGAGGCCATGAACGTGCCGGGGATCGCGCGGTCGATCGCCGACCTGGCCGGCCGCGCACGTTCCCACCAACTCAAGCCCGACGACGTGTCCGGTGCGACCTTCACGATCACGAACCCCGGCCCGTTCGGGTCGCTGATCTCTGTCCCGATCATCAACCAGCCCAACGCCGGGATCCTCTCGCTTGACTCGATCCAGCGACGGCCGGTCGTGATCGACGACGCGATCGCGATCCGGAGCATGGTGTACATCTCGATGTCGTGGGACCACCGGGTGATCGACGGAGAGCTCGCCACCCGGTTCCTCGCACGGATCAAGCAGAACCTGGAGTCGTGGGACTTCGCCGAGGACCTCGGGCTCTAGGCTCGCCCATGACCCGCCGGCACGCCTGGCTGATCCGACCCAACGGCCTCGTGCCCTACGCGCAGGCGAACGACGCGATGCACGCGCTCGCCGAGCGGCGGCTCGCCGACGAGGTGCCCGACACGATGATCCTGCTCGAGCACGCGCCCGTGTTCACGGCGGGCAGGCGGTCGCGCCCCGAGCACCTCGTGTGGTCAGAAGACGAGGCCCGCTCCCACGGCGCCGAGGTCCACCACATCGACCGAGGCGGGTCCTTCACGTTCCACGGTCCCGGCCAGCTGGTCGGCTATCCGATCCTGCACCTGGGCGCTACGCCCGACGCCGCCCGGTACCTGCGGTCCCTCGAGCAGGCGGTGATCGGCGCGGCGGCGGAGCTGGGCGTTGCGCTCCAGCGGCGAGACGACGTACAGACCGGTGTGTTCAGCGGCGACGACAAGGTCTGTGCGATCGGGGTCAGGCTGATGCGCGCCCGCGTCACACTGCACGGCTTCGCGATCAACTGCGACACCGACCTGTCGTGGTTCGACGGGATCGTGGCATGCGGCCTTCCCGACAACGGCGTCACCTCGTTGAGCGAGCTCGCCGGGCGTCGGATCACGGTCGCGGAGCTGCGGCCCATCGTGGAACGGCACCTCGCCTCGGCGTTCGGCCTGACCCTCGGGCCTGCGCCGGATGACGTCTCGAGGAGCTTCGACGCCGTTGCGGTGGCCCCGTGAGCGACCCCGTCCATCGGGCCGCCTCGGCCGGGTTCGCCGCCGCCGCCGAGGCCTACGACCGGGGCCGGCCGAGCTACCCGCTCGAGGCGGTGGCCTGGCTCGCGCGGACCCTCCGGCTCCACTCGGGAACGACCCTGCTCGAGCTCGGCGCCGGCACCGGCAAGCTCACCGCCCAGCTCGTACCATTGCGCACGCGCGTCCTCGCCGTCGAGCCGATCAGCGAGATGCGTGATCGCCTGGCCGAGGCGGTACCGTCGGCGGTGCCGCTCGGCGCCACCGCCGAGTCCCTTCCCCTGGCCGACGGAACCGTCGACGCGGCGGTCGCGGCGCAGGCGTTCCATTGGTTCGATCATTCGGCCGCGCTCGACGAGCTCGCGCGCGTGCTGCGCCCGGGCGGCCGGCTCGCGCTCGCGTGGAACGTGCGCGACCGCTCCGTGGACTGGTCGCGCCGGCTGACCGAGATCGTCGACCGCGTGGCCGGCGACACGCCGCGGCACGGGACCGCGATCTGGCAGACGGCGTTCGGCCGCACCGACCGGTTCGACGCGGTCGACGAAGCATCCTTCCCGAACCCGGTCACGGTCACCCCGGACCAGCTGATGGATCGGGTGGCATCGATCAGCTTCGTCGCCGCCGCCGACGGCATCACGCGCGACGACGTGCTCGAGGAGGTTCGCACGCTCCTCACGTCGCATCGCGACCTCGCGGGGCGTGAGCGGATCGTGTTTCCCTACCGGACCGACGTCTACGCCTGGGAGCGCTCCGGGTGAAGGGGCGGTGCCCTGTGTCCGAGCTCGACGCGGTACGTCAGTGGGCGCCGCGGCGCGAGACCATCGTGGGGATCGTCTTGGCGATGATGAACAGGTCGAAGGCCAGCGACCAGTTCTCGATGTAGAACAGGTCGAGCCGCACGTAGTCCTCGAACGGCAACTCGCTGCGCCCGCTCACCTGCCATAGGCCCGTGATGCCCGGCCGCACCTCGAGACGCGCCATCTGCCATTCCTCGTACTGGGCGACCTCGCGCGGCAACGGCGGTCGCGGGCCGACGACCGTCATGTCGCCCCGCAGCACGTTCACCAGCTGCGGCAGCTCGTCGAGGCTGGTCTTGCGAAGGAACCGGCCGACCCTCGTCACCCGCGGGTCATGCTTCATCTTGAAGAGCGGGCCCGTGGCCTCGTTCAGATCCAGCAGCTCGGACAGGCGGTTCTCGGCGTCGGCCACCATCGTGCGGAACTTCAACACCGTGAAGGGCCTTCCGTGATAGCCGACCCGTTCCTGACGGAAGAAGACGGGTCCTCCCGACGAGACCTTCACGGCGACCGCGATCAGGGTCATGACGGGCGAGAGCAGCAGGATCGCGCCGGCACTGCTGACGATGTCGAACGTCCGCTTGGCGACCGCCTGCAGGCCGGTCAGTCGAACCGGTCGGAGCGAGAACGCCATGAGCCCGCCGAGCGGCTGGGCCGAGACCCTCGTCGACAGCACTTCCTGCACGTTGGCGGTCACGCGCACCTCGATGCCCCGGCGTCGGGCGGCCTTGTTGACCTGCGCCATCTGCTCGGGGCGGATCGCGCTCGACGCCACGAAGATGCAGTCCGCGTCCGTCTCGGCGATCAGCGCACCGAGGTCGTCGAGATGCCCGAGCATCGGCACGTCGGTCGTCGGCCTGCCCCACGCGTCGGCGCACACGTAGCCGAGCGGGATGAACCCGAGGTCGTCGCGGAGCATCTCCGTCACGATGCGTCCGGCCTCGGCGTTCGCGCCGACAACGAGCGTGCGCTGCACGAGACGGCCCCGGCCGCGGGCGATGTACACGGTGCGACGCCATCCGTATCGGGACGCCATGACGAAGACCATGGCGATCGCCCAGGAAAGGCCGATCCAGAGCCGGGAGAACGAGGCTTCGACCCAGAAGGACAGGGTCACGATCGAGGTGACGACCATCGTCACCCCCAGGAAGATCCGCCGGAACTCCTCGGCCGCGGTCATGCGCTGGATCGACCCGAGGTGGAACGCCGAGAAGATCGCCACGACCAGGAGCGGGGCGACGGCCAGGAGCCATCCGACCTCGAGGACGTCCGAGGTGACCGCGTCGTGGGCGGCGGCGGCGATCGCGAGCGCGGCCACGACCGACGCGGCGTCGGTGAGGGCCATCCCAGCCTTCAGCCAGAGGTAGTCGCGGCGCACGCGGGACACCGAACGACCGCCGCCGGGGGCCACCCCCATGTCGGCGAACCTCGCGTCGTCGCGCCCGTGGTCGGCAAGAGGGTCGACGTCGTCGGGGTGCGCGTCGATGGTGCCGGGGAGGACTGGATCGTTCACGGGGGGTTGCCGCCCATCTTTCTCACCGATGATCTCCGGGAGTCTACGGCGCTTCGCGCTCGCGTGCGCGACGTGGATCGAGGATCTTAGGGTCCTGGAGGGGTCGCGTCCTTGCGGCGGAAGCTGTGCTCCCGGCCGTCTCCGTGCGCGAGCCGGTACCGACTCGCCTTCAGGAGGGCCATCTCGAGCGCCCACCACGCGGCGGCGAGGACGGCGAGGACGGCGAGGACCAGAAGGATCGGGTTCACGCCTTCATCCTCCAGCCGAGATCCTCGCCGAGCAAGGAGCACAGACGCTCGTTATGGGGGACGTAGCGCTCGTAGAGCGACGCTTTCAACCCGTCGTCGACGGGAACGTAGTCGCGCGCGTTATGCGCCTCGAAGCTCGTCCGGCCTTGCGGCGGCAAGCCGAGGAAGGCCAGCACCCGATCGAGCTCCCCGGAGGCGTCCTTGAAGAAGCGGCGCGATTCGACGATGAGCACCTGCTCTCGAGGGAACACCGAGAGCCAGCGCTCGAGTTGCTCGGCGTACACCCCCCGGGCGAAGTAGCTGTGATGCTGATGCGCGTACGAGTGGTAGGTGGGCTCGCGGAGCATGCGCTCTTCCTCGCCCTCGAGCCGCTCGGGCTCGAGCTCCATCGCCCGTTCCAGGGACTGGTCCTCGTGGCCGAGCGAGACCTCGTGGTGGTAGTGGGAGATGAGCCGAGAGACCGGGTCACGGAGCATCACGACCAGCTTCGCGTCGGGGAGCATGTCCGCAAGCCGGTAGGGGGCGCGCGGGTGATAGAGGTAGTAGGGGCTGGCCTCGCCCGTGGTCGCGCGCATCCCGGTCCGACGGGCGACGGCACGCAGGTAGGCGCTCGTCGGGAAGTGGCCTCGGTACCAGTCCGGGCCGCGCTCGTAGTTGATGTCGAAGAAGTGCACCTCTTTCGTCGTCGCCGCCCCGACCGCTGGATGCTCGATCAGGTACTGGTAGAGCGACGTGGTGCCGCACCGTTGCCCACCGACGATCACGTAGTCGGGCATCACGCGCGACCGGCTCGTGGCCGTGCCGTAGCGCTCCACGCCCGCCTTGACGAACTCCTTGACCGGCCGGGGGAACCGCGCTCGAAGGGCGAAGTCGGCGAGGTTCGTCACCGGGGCGCCCCTTCGGGGTCGTCGTCGAGATACCGGTAGCGCCGGAGCAGGGGCCAGGCCACGGCGCTCACCACCCGCCGGTCGCGCGGCGCGAGGTCGGACCGCCACGCCTCGTCGACGCGCAGCGGCAGCGTTCCCGTCTTGAAGCGCATGGGATTCCCGGCCGCGGTGTGGTTCGCGGCGAGCTCGATCTTCTCGGTCGTCACGAAGGAGAGATCGTCGGGGGCGAGCGGCACCCCCATGTGATCAGCGATCGCCGTGAGGACGGCCCGAGGGTCGCGGACGAACGATTCGTAGCGCACCCGCAGGTCGGGAACCGCCTTGCCCAGCAGCTCGAACGTCAGGTTCGCCGCCGACCACCGTGCGGTCGACTGCAGCGGCGAGTAGGTCGGCATGTAGTCGACGCCGTCGACGATCTCGGGCCGCTCCACGACCTTCATCGAGGAATGCGCCACCCCTCGGGCGTCGCGCACCAGGTGCACCAGCCGCAGATCGACGTCACGAAGGCGGCGCAAGACCAGGCCGTGCGGAGGCGACATCGAGGAGTCCACCACCACCTTGGCGCCGGACTCGTCGCGGATCGCCGTGAAGACACGCGTGAGGTATTCGCCGTAGCGATCGAGCTTGGCGGCGAACCGAGGGAGCATCCGTGGGAACGTGAGGCCGGGCATGGCCCCCACGCGGTCGACGTCGCGCTGGAGGCCGAGCACCTCCTCGAGGTCGATCCGATCCCAGCCTCCGAAGGCCCGTACCCCCACCGCATCCCAGAAGGGGCACGCACGCAGGGGCTCACCGCATCCGCACCGTTGGTTCTGCTCGAGGCCGCGATCCCACAGGTACCGGACCTCGCCCGAGGACCAGAACCCCGGGACCTGGCCGAGGGCGCGATCGAGCAGCGTGCTCCCGCTCCGCGCCTGTCCGCCGAGGTAGAGGACCATCGGTCGGTCCGGTCGGTTGTCGTTCCCCTCCATCGCGGCAAAGGGTAGCGGAAGCGATCGGCCCCTCACGTCGGCCCTTCGGGTACGCCCGGTCCGCCGAACGGGGGATGATAGCCTTCTGACGAAACGGGTCGGGAGCAAAGGGACGGATGGGATCGCAAGGGTTGGACGGCGCGCTGCACGGCCGCGCCCCCGCGGGCGCGCTCGCATGGGTGGGGCGGCTGCTCCTCGCGGGCAGTGCGCCCGACGACGACATCGTCGTGGCCGACCGTCCGCCCCCGGGCTATCGCTCGGTACTTGGGTTCCGAGCGCTCCCCAATGCCCGCAAGCCCTATCTCCTGATGCCGCTGGACTCGCGCGCCGCCGCAGCCGGTTCGGTGCATCACATCGGCAACCCGCTGAAGCGTCGACTGCGGGTGGCAGAATCCGCGCTGTCGCTCAGCTTCCAGCTGGGGATCGGCCAGCGCGTGCTGAACGAACGGTTGTACGTATGCATCCCCGAGGCGCTCGCGCTGGGAGCGCCAACCCTGATCGACCGTGCGCGCGACCTACTGGGCGAAGAGACGCTCAGCGCGTCGGTGATCTTGGGACGGGACCGGCCGAACCGAAAGCCGGTGCTGAAGCTGCTCAGGAGCGATGGTGAGCCCGTCGCGTTCGCGAAGGTCGGTTGGAACGAGATCTCCCGCTCCCTCGTCCGGCACGAAGCCCAGGTGCTCACGACGATGCAGCACGACGAGCGCACGCCGAGCGAGTTCCGGGCGCCGTCCGTGATCGCGTTCGACGAAGACGACCGGGTCGACCTGCTGCTCGTCACACCCATGCCGCAGGCGTCGGGCCTGCGGGGTGGTCCCCCGTCCGACGTGCCCATGCGTGCCACCCGCGAGGTCGCGGTCGGCGGCGGCGTGACGTGGGAGGCGCTCGCCGATGCGCCCTACTGGGCGGCACTGGGCGAGCGGCTGGGCGCCGCCTCCGCCGATCCCACCAACCCGCTGCGCGGCGAACAAGCGCAGGCGTTCGAACAGCTGGGGCGCGTGTACGGCACCCGCGAACTTCCCTTCGGATCGTGGCACGGCGACTGGACCCCTTGGAACATGACGCGGGTCGATGGGGCTCTCTACGTCTGGGATTGGGAGCGTGCCGAGGGACCGGTGCCGGTCGGGTTGGACCTGCTCCATTTCGACTTCGATGTCCGCGTCAAGATCGACGGCCGCTCACCCGACCTGGCGATCCGGGATTCCGTCCTGGGCACGGGGCCTCGCCTGGAGGCGCTGGGGCTTCCGTCCGGGCTCGCCCACCTGCTGGCCTCCGTGCATCTGCTCGAGATGACCCTTCGGTTCCAAGAGGCGCGCAGCCACGGTGTCGACGTGGCCGATACGATCTACGGACCGGCGCTCCGAGCGATGCTCGACTCCCGAGCCGCCGCCTGACGCATGCGGGATATCGTCAAACGAACCACCGAGGGCTACCTCGCCGCTACCAGCGGCCTGAGGATGTTGCCCGACTTCGTCGTGGTCGGCACCCAGCGTGGCGGGACGACCTCTCTCTACCGGTACCTCGCGGCCCATCCCGGCGTCGCGCCGACGCTGGTCTCCAAAGGCGTGCACTACTTCGACGTCGGGTTCGACCGCTCGCCCGCCTGGTACCGCGGGCACTTCCCGCCGCGGGCGTATCGGGCGTGGCGCCGCGGTGTGGCGCGTCAGCCCCTGATCACCGGCGAGGCGAGCCCGTACTACCTCTTCCATCCCGCCGTGCCCGCGCGCGTCGCCTCGCTGCTGCCCGACGTGAAACTGATCGCGATGCTGCGCGATCCGGTGAAGCGCGCGTTCAGCCACTACCACCATGAGTTCGAAGGCGGCTTCGAAACCATGCCCACGTTCGAAGCCGCGATCGACGCGGAGCCCGGGCGCCTGGAGGGCGAAACGGAACGACTGCTCGGGGACCCCTCATACGTAAGCTTCAGTCACCAACACCATTCGTACCTGGCCCGCGGGAGCTACGCCGACCAGCTCGAGACGTGGTTCGCGCACGTTCCTCGGGAGCGATTCCTCATCTTCACGAGCGAGGACTTCTACCGCGACACGGCGGGCATCTACGGTGCGGTGCAAGACTTCCTGGGGCTCCCGCATCACCCGCTGGCCGAGTTCAAGACCTACAACGCCCACTCGTACGCACCGATGGCCCCGGCCACGAACGAACGCCTGCGCGAGCACTTCGTCAAGCCCAACCGGCGGCTGTCCGAACTCCTGGGGCGCGACCTCGGCTGGGATCGGTCCGGCTAGAACCGCTGCCCCTCAGAGAACCTCAGCTACATCCTTCGGCTTACGCCGTTTGTCGTACCCAGCTGTTACACTGCGGGCTTCCCTCCCAACCTCTCAGCCTGTTCGTGCTGTCCGATGCATGGTCCCCCCGGGCTGGGGAAAGGAGTTGATAGGCGATGGGACAGCTACCCATCCAGACGACCCGGGCCCCGAAGGCCCGACGGCACGTCGGGGCGAGCATCATCACCGCCCTCCTCGCCGGATCCCTCCTGTGGGCCGGCGCGGGCGTTGCCTCCGCTGTCACGGTACCGGCGGACGGCGCGTACTTCGGCGCCTACGTGCAGTCCCAGGGCAGTCAAACGCCGATGGATGCCGTGAACTCGTTCGAGCGCCTGGTCGGGCGCAAGATCAAGGTCGTGAACAAGTACCACCCGTTCACCGACCACAGCTATCGCTTCGAAGCCGATCTGATCGCTACGGGCCACATCCCGATGATCAGCTGGCGCGCCACCGACGACGCGCTCGACGGTCACCGAGCCGAGAAGATCGCGAGTGGCCAGTACGACAGCCTCATCCGTACGACCGCCGACGCGCTCAAGCAGCTCGGTGGCAGGGTGCTCCTGCGGTTCGCCTGGGAGATGGATCAGCCGCCCGGGGAGCGCCAGTACATCGGCTCTTCGTCCGAGGTGATCGCGGCGTGGCGCCGGGTTTACAACATCTTCCAGTCGCGCAACGCGACCAACGTCGAGTTCCTGTGGGCGCCCCGCGGCGCCAGCTTCAGCAAGGGCGTCGGACAGACCTTCTATCCGGGTGACGCCTACGTCGACTGGATCGGCGGGTCCGCCGTCCCACTCGACAACTGGAACTCCTTCGGGAGCATCTTCGACGGCTTCTACTCGTGGGGATCACAGCAATCCAAGCCGCTTTTCATCTGGGTGGGGATCCGCGAGAACCCCAACTCGACGGCGTGGAAGGCGAGCTGGATCTCCGACATGAGCGCGACGATCCGCCAGAGCATGCCGGCGGTGAAGGCGTTCGTGTACTACCACGCGCTCTCGCCGAAGGGGTACCGCTTCTGGGTCGACACCTCGGCCTCGGCGCTGAACGCCTACAAGGACATGGGGTCGAAGAGCTTCTTCAATCCCTAGGCCACCGCTCTCGCGATAGCCAGACCGAGCCCGGTCTCTGCGGCCGGGCTCGGTCGTGTCCGGACGCCCCGCGAGACGTGGAGACTCCATGACGCCTGCTCAGAGGGGGTCTTGGGAAGAAACCCATCTGGTATACAGGGTGCCTGCCACTCTTTCCGACATCAGGAGTCATGCGTCCCGTGGAGTTCGAACCTCAGCCGCAATCGGCCACGCTTAGGGACTATGTGGGTGTCGTCCGCGGCCGGCTGCGGGTGGTCGCGGTCCTCACGATCATCGGCCTTGGCCTCGGGACCCTGCTGCTGCTCCGCCAAGCACCGGCCTATCAGTCGAAGTCGCAGATCCTGGTCAACGACATCGTCACCGAGGCGGGCCAACAGCAGCCGCCCGACCTGAACACCGAGGCGGAGATCGCCTCGTCTGCCGCCATCGCGGACCCAGCCGCCAAGGTGCTCGCGATCCCCGACGTCGACGGCACCGCCTTGCTCGATCGCTACTCGATCTCGATCCCGTCCGAGGCCAACGTGATGTCGATCACGTTCACCGACCGAGACCCCAACGTGGCGAGGCAGGGGGCCGACCTCATCGCCGGCACCTACCTCGAGGTTCGCCAGGCGCAGGCCGACAAGGCCCGCCTGGACCAGGTGGTGGCGCTCACCGAAACGCGAGCGAAGTTGCGGGAGAACCTCCGGCAGCAGTTCGGGATCCTCGCTTCGTGCGACCCCCCCACGGCTCTGTGCTTCGACGCGCAGGCCACCGTCGACACCCTGAAGCCGCAGATCGAACAGGTCAGCGCCCGGATCGTCGCGCTCGGCACGGCGCCTCCCGTCGGCGAGATCATCAGCGCGGCGACCGAAGCCAAGGACGCGACCACGCCCGGATGGACCTTCGTCGTCGCCGGAGGCATGCTCGGCTTCCTGTTGGGTCTGGTGCTCGCCTTCGTGCTCGAAGGGCTCTCGGGACGGGTGCGTGACTCCAAGGAGGTCGAGCGCGATCTCGGTACGCCAGTGCTCGGCAGCGTGCCGATGATGCGCGAAGGCAAGGGCAAGCTGGTGTCACGCGACGATCCGGCGAACGCGGGCGCGGAGGCGTTCCGGATGCTTCGATCTGCGATCCTGTACCGCGCCCAGGACGACACGCGCGTCATCATGGTGACGAGCGGCGGCATCGGTGACGGCAAGAGCACGACGGCCGCGAACCTGGCCGTCACCCTCGCCCAAGCCGACAAGAAGGTCATCCTGGTCAGCGCCGATCTGCGCCGTCCGAGCCTGCACGAGTACTTCGACGTCGCGACCGAGGGTGGGCTCGCGCAGGCGCTCTCGAACGGCGGACACCCACCGGTGATCGCGACCGGCGTGGAGAACCTGGCGTTGATCCCGAGCGGCCCGCCGGTCGAGGCGTCGGCGCACCTGTTCGAGACGAACGCGTTTCCCGCGATGATCCGCACGTGCCGCGAGCAAGCCGATTTCGTGATCGTCGACGCTCCCCCGCTCGCGATCTCCGACCCGTTGCTGATGGCCCCGTACATGGACGGCGTCGTGCTCGTGGTCGACGCGAGCCAGGCCACACGGGGCGGGCTCGAGCGGATCCGCGACATGCTGAGCCGGATCGGCTTCACGCCGTTCGGCGCCGTGCTGAACCGCCAGCGAAACAGCGAGGCCGACTACCGCGCAGGCGACCACTACCGGTATCAGCCCTCGGGCACCGGCAAGCGCTGAGCCTCAGAACAGTTTGGCGGCGAGTTTCGCTCGGTAGGTGGTGACGAGCGGGTCCTCAGGCCCCAGCACGGCGAACACATCCACCATCGCCGCCCGCGCGCCTTCGCGATCATCCGCGAGGGCTCCCACCATCCCGTCGAGCGCCTGCGCCCACCGGCCCGCCGCGGCCTCACGTCGGGCGAGACCGAGCGCGTCGTCTGCCGGTGCGCTCCCCCACTCCTTCACCCTGATCGCCGAAAGGATCCTCTCGGCGTCGGTGTCGGGAAGGAGCGGCGTCACCAGCTCGCGCGCCTCGTGGTCGTCGCCACGCTCCACGAGGATGCGCGCCAGGCCGATCGACGCGTCACGGTTCCCGGGCTCCGTGTCGAGCGCCGCCCGATACCCGGCCTCAGCACCCTCCAGGTCGCCGGCCTCCGCTACCGCCTGCGCCTCTTCGGCGACGAGCTCCGCCTCGCTGGGCACGAGCGTATCGATGAAGCGATTGACCTCGGCTTCGGGGTACGCCCCGATGAACATGTTGACCGGCTGACCGTCGCGGAAGGCGACCACGGTGGGGATCCCCTGCGCCTTCACGGCCTCCAGCAGCGCGTTGCCGACCGCGTTCGCGTCCACGTCCAGCTTCGCGAGCAGGAACGCCCCGCCTCGTTCGGCGGCGACCTTCTCGAGGATCGGACCGAGGGTGCGGCAGGGCGCGCACCAGGCCGCCCACAGGTCGACCACGACCGGCCGCGTCACCGAGCCCTGGATCACCACCTGTTCGAAGTCGGCGTCGGTCACCTCGACGACGTGCTGCATCGTGTCGCTCATCTCGTGCCGTCCGTCCTTCGTTCGTCGGTAGGGCTGCGCAGAAAGGTTCTCACGCGGCGGCGTCAAGGGAGGGGAGCCGCTCCGACCCCGAGGCGGCCGACGGTAGCGCGGCGCGCCCTTTCGCGAACCGCCTGAGCCGCAGCGCGTTGGCCACGACCGTGACGCTCGAGAGCGCCATGGCCGCCGCCGCCCACATCGGGCTCAGCACGCCGAACACGGCCAACGGGATCATCACCACGTTGTACGCGAAGGCCCAGAACAGGTTCTGCGCGATGATCCTGAAGGTCCGGCGCGCGAGCTCGAGCGCATCGGCCACCGAGGACAGCGAGCCGCCGAGCAGGCTGACGTCGGCGGCGGCGAGCGCCACGTCGGTGCCGGTGCCCATCGCGATCCCCACGTCGGCCGCGGCCAGCGCGGGCGCGTCGTTCAACCCGTCTCCGACGAAGACCACCGTGTTACCCACGTTCTGGAGCCGTCGGATCTCGTCGACCTTGCCCTCGGGGAAGACCTCGGCGGCCACCCGGTCGATCCCGACCCCGGCCGCGACCGACTCCGCCGTGGCGCGCCGATCCCCCGTGACCATCGCGACCTCGAGGCCGAGCGCATGGAGGCGTTCGATCGTCTCGCCCGCCTCCGGCTTGACGCGGTCCGCGACGGCCACGAGGCCGAACGGGATCCCGTCCCGCCACACCGCGAAGGGGGTGAGGCCCCGCGCGGCCAACGTCGTCGCGTGTCGTTCGAGCGCGTCGGGCAGGCCCTCGGGCCGGCCTACGCGCACCTCGTCGCCGTCGAGGAACGCCACCGCTCCGGCGCCGGGCTGGACCCGGTGATCCGTGGCCTCGGGCACCGCGATGCCGCGGTCGCGCGCCGCCTCGACCACGGCCCGCCCGATCGGGTGTTCCGATCCCGCCTCCGCGCTGGCCGCGAGCGCGAGCACCCCGTCCTCGTCCAAGCCGTTCGCAGGCACGACGGCGGCGAGCGTCATCTCCCCTTCGGTCACCGTGCCGGTCTTGTCCAGCAGCACGACGTCGGCGGCGCGCGCGATCTCGAAGAGCGCACCGCCCTTGAACAGGACGCCGATCTCGGCCGCGCGGCCCGTTCCGGCCATGATCGCGGCCGGCGTCGCGAGGCCGAGCGCACACGGGCAGGCGATCAGCAAGACGGCAACGGCATGCAGCAGCGCTGCCCCAGGTCCCTGCGACGTCATGACCTGCCACCCGACGAACGTCGCCGCCGCGATCGCGATCACGATCGGGACGAACACCGAGGAGATGCGATCCGCGAGGCGCTGGACGGGCGCCTTTGACCCCTGCGCCGCCTGGAGCAGGCGCACGATCTCGGACAGCTTCGTGTTCGCCCCGACCTTGGTGACGAACACGACGAGCCGGCCGTGGCCGTTGATCGCCGCGCCCACGACCTCGTCGCCGGCCGAGACGTCGACCGGAACGGACTCACCGGTCAACAGCGACAGGTCCACCCACGAGGAGCCTTCCTTGACCACCCCGTCGGCCGGGATCTTCTGGCCGGGCCGCACGAGGACCTTCATACCCGGGAGAAGGTCCTCGATGGGGACCGTCCGTTCGCGCCCCTCCGCGTCGAGCACGGTCGCCTCTTTCGCGGCACGCTCGAGGAGCACGCGTGACGCGTCCCCCGCCGTCATCCGGGCGCGGGCCTCCAGGAACTTGCCCACCAAGATCAACGTGACGATCACGGCGCCCGTATCGAAGTAGTGCGCGACCGCGCTTCCGTCCATCGTCATCGCGTCGGTGCGTGCCGACTCGAGCACGGCCCAGGCGCTGTAGCCATACGCAGCGAGCGACCCGATCGCTACGAGCGTGTCCATCGTCGTGGTCCCATGGCGAGCCGCCCGCGCCGCGTGCCGGAGGAACGGCCACCCCGCGTAGAACTGGACGGGGGTCGCCAGCGCCCACGCCCACCACATCGCGCCCGGCGCGTCGGGCACCACGAACGTGAGCGCCAGCACGGCCACGGTGAGCGGCACCGCGACGACCAAGCGCTGCCGGAACGCACGAACCTCCTCGGAGGGAGACCGATCGCGATCGTGCGGCCGGGCGAGGTACCCCACGCCGCGCACGGCATCCATCAGCGGCTCGAGCGCACCGTCGGTCGTTCGCACGGTCGCCGTGCGGGTCGCGAGGTTCACCGAGGCCTCGCCCACGCCGCGCACCCCGCCCAGCGCGTGTTCGACCTTCGTCACGCACGAGGCACAGGTCATGCCCTCGATGTCGAGGACCAACTCCCGCTCGCCCGTCTCAGCCGCCATGTCCTCTACTTCCCCGAGAAGCGGCCCACGGCCGCCATCAGCTCTTCGATCTTCTGGTCGCCGGACCCCTTCTCGATGCTCTCGCGCACGCAGTGCCGTACATGGTCGTCCAACAGCCCCAGGCCGACCGCCTTCAACGCGGCCTGCACCGAGCTGACCTGCGTCAAGATGTCGATGCAGTACTTGTCCTCCTCGACCATCCGCTGGAGACCCCGCACCTGACCCTCGATGCGCCGGAGACGGTCCTGCAGATCCTTCTTGTCCATCGCGTAGCCGTACATCGGCGCCTCACATCCCTCGATCGGCCGGGTCCATCGCCAGGAACCGTGCGGGATCCTCGCGGAACCGCTCCATGCACGAGACGCTGCAGAACAGATGGGCCTCGCCGTCGTGCTCCCAGGCGGCCGCGGCCGTCTCGGGGGTCACCGTCATGCCACACACCGGGTCGGTCATCGTCGGTGCCTCCTGTCTCGCCCGTCTCGGTCGCGTTCCGTGGTCACACTGTACCCCCCTAGGGTATGAAGCGTCTACTCCACTGCTGAGGTCCGCTGCTAGACTCGCCGCACGGTGCCAGGAGACGACGTGTCGACGCGGGTCGCCCGACCCCTCCATGAGACGCTCGGCCTCACGTCCGACGACCTCCTCGCGATGTACCGCATCGTGCTCACCGCGCGACTCCTGGATGAAGCTTCTCTGCGTCAGAACCGTATGGGTCGCGCACCGTTCGTGGTGCCCGCCGAGGGCCACGAGGCGTGTCAGGTCGGCACGGCGTGGGCCATGCGCAAGGGCGTCGACGTCTGGCTCCCCTACTACCGCGACACCGCCGTGGTGCTGACCGCCGGCATGACCCCGTACGAGCTGTTCCTCGGGATCTTCGCCAAGGCCGACGACCCGTCGTCAGGGGGCCGTCAGATGCCGTCGCACTGGGG
>JANLXF010000018.1:0-13191 GCA_031364965.1 Actinomycetes bacterium
GCGGGCCACCTCGTAGGGCTCGCCATCGTCGACGAGCTCGATCCCGATCGACGTGAGGTTGGGCGATTCACCTGCGGCGACCGCGCGGCGCGCCAGCGCGCCGGTAGGCTCGTGCGCACGCCCCGCGTGCATCGCCGCGTCGTCCTCGGGCACGAACGAGCGCACGCGTCCGTCCAGGCCGATCAGGTGATGGGCGCTCACGCCACTGTCGGGATCTTCGAACCAGTGGGTCGCCGAACTGAACGACCCCACGGTGGTGTGCACCACGATCCACGACGGTCGTCGGCCCTCTCGGGATCCGCGGTGCGGCGAGGCGCGTACCTCTCCGATCATGCGCACCGCGCCGCACGGAGCCTGGTTCGAGGTCGGTTCGTCGTCACGGCCGCGAGCATGGTAGCTCGCTCAGCCTCCCGCGGCCGCCCGCTTCTCTTCGTACATCGTCGCGGTGGCGTCGAGCATCGCGAGGTAGTTCATCACCCCGTCGCGCGCTTCCTCGGCCTCGTCGGTCAGGCCGGTGAGCTGGTCGATCTTCCAGTGCGTGAACAGGACCGGCAGCACGACCTGGTCGTGATGGATCCGAAGGTCGTAGATGCCGGCCTTCGCGATCTGCACGGCCTTGGCGCGGAACTCGGGGATCTCGAGGCCCGGCATCGCGAACCCGACCACCTCGCGGTTGATCGCCATCATCATCGCCGAGGGGTCGATCTCGAGCGCCTCCTTGCCCAGGTCGCGGTAGAAGACGTGGTGCAGGTTCTCGTCGGTCGCGATCCGCGCGGTGAGCTTGCGGATCAGCGGGTCCTCGGTCGCGACACCCGTGTTGCGGTGCGCGATCCGGGTCGCAAGCTCCTGCAGCGTCGTATAGACGACGCCGCCGAGTGGGTCGGGATGGCCGTCCCAGCCCGGGTAGTAGCCGCGGCTCACCTGATCCATCCGGCCGCGCTCCAGCGCCACCGGGTCGAGCCCGCGCGTCACCGTCAGGTAGTCGCGGAGCACGATCGCGTGTCTGCCCTCCTCGGCGGTCCACAGGCGGACCCATTCCCCCCACGCGCCTTCCTGCCCGAACGTGTTCCACAGGGCGAGGTGGTAGTAGGGCAGGTTGTCCTCGGTGAGCAGGTTCACCTCGAGCGAGATCCGGGCGATCGGGCTGAGATCGCTGTCTTTTTCCTCCCACGGCTCCTCGACGTAGTTCCGGCCGACCTCGTACGGGACGTAGTCGTGCGGGAACCACTCGGTGGCCTTGGCACGGTGCAGCTCGAGACCGCGCGCGAGCGCGGGCTCCAGCGCCTTCAGCATGTCGAGGGGCGGCAAGACCGGATCGGGCGGAGCGGTCTGCGATGGGATGTCGTTCGCGTGGGTCTGTGTCACGGGCGATCCTCCAGGGCCGTACGCCGGTGCAACCGGGGGAGGTGGGGTGGCGCCCGATCGGAACGTCGGGCGTCCATCTACTCTAGCCCTCGAGTCGCCAAGTGGTGGTCGCAGGGGTGCGCACGCATCCTCACCGGGGTTCCCCGGGGGCTCGGCGATCGCCGCGGCCCACGGCTCCCCCTAGGTATCGGAGTCGGACACTGCGTCGATCCGCTGCTCCCCCACGGCCTCACGCACGTGGCGCGCCCACGCGACCGAGTCCTCATCGCGCTCGATGTCGGGGACCACGATCACCGTCGCATCCGGGTGCAGACGCGCAGCCAGGATGGAACTTGCCCACCACGACGCCGTTCGCCGCCACCGTGTCAGCGCTCGCTCGTCGCTTCGGCTTCGGTGCGCATGAGCCTTGCCAGCAGCGGCACGGCCCCGAGTCCTTCGAGGTAGGCCGTCGCGGCCTCGACCGCGCCCTCGGGCACGAGCTCGGGCGGCAGCACCGCCACGGCATCGACCGTCGTGAACGCGTGATCGAACGGATCCCCGCCGGCGAGCCAGTCCGCGAGCACGCTCCCGTAGGTCCGCGCCGACTCCTCGGTCCGGCCTTCAAGCGCCGCGATGCCGGCCTCGAGTGCGCGGCGGGTGCAGTCCACCCACGCTCCGGGAGCGGGAGGGCTGAGATCGAGGGGCGCCCGCGCCTTCGCAGCGTCTCCCAGCCAGAGCGCGGCGCGCCCGCCCCACAAGACTCCCGCGGGGGCGTTCATGCCATCCGGCTCCTCCGCGATCGCGCCCATCGCGTCCTCGTAGGCGCGCGCTGTCTCTCCCGCCAGGAGGTGCACCGCGGCCGCGACGCGACGGACCCACGCCCGCATCGTCGCGAAGGACGAGTGCACGGTCTCCCCGCGTAGACCGTCGAGGGCGACTCGCGCGGCCTCCCGGTCCCCCCGATACGCGGCGAGCAGCGCCACACCGAGGGCAACCTCATCGACGACATCGGACGGCAGCACGGGACGTGAACTGAGATCGGCAATCAGCTCGTCGGCGATGCTCCAGGCTCCGCTCTCGACCGCGAACTCGACCCCGTTCGAGAGCGCGAGCACCTCCAGCTCCCCGTTCCCGACGCGCCTCGCGGTCGCGGCGCTCTCGAGTGCGGCGTCCAGCGCGCCGCGGGTGTCGCCTCCGAAGAGCGCGGTGGAGATCGAGCTCAAGATGTCGGCCACGACGCGGAGATCGTTCTCCTCCCGTGCCGTTGCGAGGATCCCCCGCCGGATGATCAGCGCCTCGCGGTGACGGCCGAGGTTCGCCAACAGATGCGACTTCGTCTGGATCGGTGCGGCGAACCGTTCCCACGCGCGGGCGCGCTCGAACCCGGCCAGCGCCCGATCCATGAATCCGAGCGACTCCTCGAGCTCCTGGGTGAAGAAATAGGCGTAGGCGTAGGCGAAGTCGACGCTCGCACGGGCGAGCTCGTCTCCCCCGCCGCCGAGGCGGGACCGCATCGCTTCGGCCAACGATCGCAGGTCGTCGACCCTCGCCGTGTCGGCGAACGCTTCGGCGAGCAGACCCATCGTCGCCACCTCGGCGTTCAGATCTTCGAGGTCGCGAAGCGTCGCGATGGCCTCCCGCAGGTAGTCGACCCGCCGGTCGCGCTGGAGCGCGTCGCCGGCCGCTCGCGCGGCCCCCGTCAGCAGGTCCGCGCGCTCACGCCCCGGCGGGGTGATCTCCAGCGCCTGCTCGGCGAACACCAAGGCCTGTTCGGGCGAGCCGAGCGACGTGGCCCGCTCCGCCGCCTGCCCCAGCCAGTCCCGTGCACGGGCCGCGAGGGCGTCGGCGTCGGGGCCCTCCGGCGTCGCGCGCAGCGCCTCGAGGTAGTGGGCGGCGACCACTCCTGCCAGTTCGTCGTCGCGCGCGGCCTCGAAATGGTGCGCGGTCGCCAGGTGGCGGCTTCGCCGATCGGCCTTCGACAGCATGCCGTACGCGACCTCGCGGATGATGCCCTGCACGAACGCGTACTGGCCGCGCTCGGGCGACCGAGGGTCGGCCTCGAACAGCAGGAACTCCTTGTGCGCCAGATCGAGCAGCCGGGGTTCCAGCGACGACCCGTCGGCGCCGGCGACCGCCCCGAGCGAAGCCAGCGTGAAGCTCTTGCCCAAGACGGCGGCGTCCTGCAGCAGGGCCCGATCTTGGGGGCCGAGCGCGTCCAGGCGCGAGGCGATCAGCGCGTGCAGCGTCTCGGGGATGTGCAGCTCGCCGAGGTCCCCGACCAGTTCATAGGCGCCGTCCCCGGCGCGCAGCACGCCGCGGTCGGCGAGCATCCGGATCGTCTCGACCGCGTACAGCGGGACACCCTCGGCGCGTTCCACGATCCGCGTGACGGCCCCATCGTCGGCGCCCGGCAGCATCCCGCGCACCAGCTCGGCCATCGCCTCGTCGGGCAGCGGCTCGAGATGGACGGCCGCGAAGCTCCGCTGTCCCGCGCCCCAGTTGGGCCGCCGGTCGGTGAGCTCGGGACGTGCGAGCGTCACGATCAGGATCGGACGGTTCCGCGACCATTCGAGCATCGACTCGATGAAGTCGAGCAACCCGGCGTCGGCCCACTGGAGATCCTCGAACACCATCACGACCGTGCCCGAGTCGCTGATCCGCTCGAAGAAGGTCCGCCAGGCGGCGAACAGCTCCTCCCGGCCACCGGCCGGACGTTCGCCGAGACCCAGGAGGAAGGCGAGGCATGGCTCGAGCCACTTACGATCCTCGGGGTCGGGCACGTGTTCCGCGATCGAGGATTCGAGCTTCGTCCGCGAGACTGAGGGGGAGTCGGTCTCGGCGATCCGGGCCCGCATCCGCACCATCTCGCCCAGCGCCCAGAACGTGATGCCGTCGCCGTACGCGGGGCACCGACCCTGGTGCCAGAAGAAGGTCTCCGGCAAGCCGTCGACGTATCGCAGGAGCTCCCAGGCAAGGCGTGACTTCCCGATGCCACCGATGCCGGTCACCGAGACCACGCGGACCTTGCCCTCGCGATCGGTGGCGTGCAGGAGCTCCTTCAGCAGCCGCAGCTGCTCGGTCCGTCCGACGAACGGCGGCTCGACCGCCATCGGGTTCCCGCCCCGGCGCTCGCCGATCACGCGCACGGCCCGCCACGCACGGACGGGCGCTTCCTTCCCCTTGAGGGTGAGGTCACCGACGTCGTCGAACGAGACAGCCCGCGAGGCGGCCCGGAACGTTGCCTCGCCGACGAACACCTGGCCGGGCTCAGCCGCCGACTGCAGCCGCGAAGCCGTGTTCACCATGTCGCCGGTGACCATGCCTTCGTTGCCGCCACCCGGCATCGTGGCAGCTTCACCCGTGAGGACGCCGCCGCGCGCCCGCAGCGGCGCGCCGGTGGCGGCGCCGAGCGCGGCAACCGCGTCCACGAGCTCGAGCGCAGCACGCACCGCGCGCTCGGCGTCATCCTCGTGCGCCACGGGCGTGCCCCAGACCGCCATGACCGCGTCGCCGATGAACTTCTCAACGACCCCGCCGTGCCGCTCGATCACGGTCCTCGCGGTCTCGAAGTACGCGCTGAGCAGCTCGCGCATGTCCTCGGCGTCCCGCTGCTCCGAGAGCGTCGTGAACGAGACGAGATCGATGAACAGAACGGAGACGAGGCGACGCTCGGTGGCGAGGACGGTCGCCGCGAGCGGCTCCGTCGGGACGTCGGCCTTCGCCTCGAACGCGACACCGCACTCACCGCAGAACTTGCTGGCGCCGGGGTTCGACGCGCCGCAGTCGGGGCAGGTGCGGGCGAGCGGCGCCCCGCACTCCATGCAGAACTTGCGACCCGCGTCGTTCTCGGTGCCGCACGCCTGGCAGTTCATCGACCCCCCTTGCCGCGCATAGCCGCAGCGTACCCACGGTGGGCAGCCCGCGCATAGGGGTGCGGGAGAGCCTGGTCCTTAGTCGCGAACACCGTCAGCAGCAGCCAGAGAGGGCACGCCACGTCGAAGAACAGGATCTGCAGCTTGGTGTCGCCGGTGTTCTGGAGGATCACGATCACAGGGGCCAGCACGAGCACGCCGATCACGATCGACTTGACCGACGTGCCTCCGCTCTTCCCGTTCCCTCACCCATGAGGGCCTCCCCTCTCGAGCTCCCCCGGAGCATCTCGCATCACGGCCGTACCACCATCCGAGGTGGCTCGGCGTCCCGCGCCGCCCGGCTATCCTTCGGCGGTGCGCATCGGGATCCACCTCCGCCACTGGGAAGGGACCCCGCACGACCTGGTCCGGCCCGCGCGCGAGGCCGAGCGGCTCGGCTTCGACTCCCTCTGGGTGTCCGAAACGTGGGGATCCGACGCGATGGTGCTGGCCACGTGGATCACCGCGCACACCGAGCGCATCGGCGTGGGCGTCGGCGTCGCCCAGATGCCCGCGCGCACCCCCGCCAACGCGGCGATGGCCGCGATCACGATCGACCACCTGAGCGGCGGGCGCTTCCGTCTCGGTCTGGGCACCTCGGGGCCGCAGGTCGCCGAGGGATGGCACGGCACCGTGTTCGACCACCCGCTCGAACGTTCGCGCGAATACGTCGACATCGTGCGAGCGGTCATCGCCCGCGAGGGCCCGGTCCGCCACGACGGCCCCCATTACCACCTGCCCGCGGCCGGCGGGACCGGACTGGGCAAACCGCTGAAGGCTAACGTCCGCTCCCTGCGGGCGGCAATCCCGGTGTACCTGGCGGCGATGGGTCCCCGCAACATCGCGCTGGCCGCCGAGATCGCCGATGGGTGGCTGCCCCTGCTGTACTCACCCGACCACCCCGAGGTGTTCGCCGAGCCGCTGCGCGAAGGACTCGCGGCTCGCGACTCCGCCCGCGGGGCGCTCGACATCGCGCCGATGGTGTGGGTCGCGATCGGCGAGGACCTGGCCGCCTGCCGGGATCAGGTCCGCCCGACGATCGCGCGCTACGTCGGCGCGTACGGATCGAAGGGCGCGAATTTCTACCACGCGCTCGTCTCCCGGTACGGCTTCGAGGCCGACGCGGCGCGCATCCAGACGCTGATGCTGGAGGGGAAGCGCGCCGAGGCCGTGGCCGCCGTCCCCGATCCGATGGTCGACGCCGTCGCCCTGGTCGGTCCGACGGCGCGGGTGGCCGAGCGCCTGCAGACCTACCGCGACGCTGGGGTCACGACCCTGCTCGTCCAGACCACCGACGTGGACACGATCGCCGCGGTCGCCGCGGCCGCGGCGCGAGGAGGCGTGATGTGAAGGTGGCTCCCACCGATCCCCAGACCGAGCGTGAGCTCGTCGCGCTCGCGCACGCGTTCGCCGAGCGCGAGATCCGCCCGGTCGCCGCGGCCCTCGACGAGGCCGAGGCTTTCCCATGGGATGTCTTCCACGCGGCGTGCGCGGTGGGCCTGGCGAGCGTGGACATCCCGGCCGAGTACGGCGGCATGGGCATCGAGAGCCTCGTCACCGCGTGCCGGATCACCGAGGAGCTGACCTGGGGCGACAGCGGCGTGTCCGCGGTGATCAGCGGGAACGGCTTCTTCGCCGGCCCGATCCTCGCCCTGGGCACCGAGGAGCAGAAGCGCCGCTGGGTCACCCCGCTGACCCTGCCCGACTCCCCGGCGGCCGCCCTCGCCCTGACCGAGCCCGGCGCCGGCTCCGATGCCGCGGCGATCGTGACGCACGCTCGGCGCGTCGACGGCGGCTACCTCCTGAGCGGATCGAAGACGTGGATCTCGAACGCTCCCGACGCCGACCGCTACCTGGTGTACGCGACGGTGGAGCCCGGCTCCCGGTCGCGCGGTATCACGACCTTCGTGGTCGAGAAGGGCGACGAGGGGTTCGCGCTCGGCAAGAAGATCCCGAAACTGGGCACGCGCTGCTGCCCGAGCGGCGAGCTGTTCTTCGACGACTGCTTCGTGGCGGAGGACCGCCGGATCGGCGACGAGGGACAGGGGTTCCGCGGCGTGCTGGAGTGGTTCGACCGCTCGCGCGTGCTGCTGGCGGCGGGCTCGTGCGGCGTGGGACGCGCCGCGCTCGAGCACGCGGTCGCCTACGCGAAGGAGCGCGAGGCCTTCGGCCAGAAGATCCACGGGTTCCAGGCGGTCTCGTTCCGGCTGGTGGACGCGAAGCTGAAGCTCGACCAGGCACGACTGCTCACCCACCACGCCGCGCGACTCGCCGACGCCGGCGAGCCGTACACGACGGAGTCGGCGATGGCCAAGGTCGCCGCGAGCGAGGCGGCGTTCTTCGCCGCGTGGGCCGCGATGCAGACGTTCGGGGGGAACGGGTATTCGCGCGAGTTCCCGGTCGAGAAGCTGCTGCGCGATGCCAAGCTCGACGAGATCTGGGAAGGCACGAGCGACATTCAGCGCATGATCGTGGCGCGCGACATGTTCCGCGACGAGAGGGAGCGGGGCTGACCGCGCGCTCGGGCGCGGACGAACTCAGGCGGAGGGCGACTTCTTCGCGATCATCCGCTCGTAGATCACGATGATCACGATCGCGACGATCAGGGATCCGATCCAGGCGACCCCTTCGTTGCCGGAGAACACCGCGTTCCACAACAGCCCGCCGACGATCGCCGCGACGACCCCGATCACCATCGTGAGACCCCAGCTCATCGACTGCTTGCCCGGCAAAATCAGGCGGGCGAGGGCGCCGATGATAAGACCGGCGATCGCGTAGACGACGATGTCCGTGAATCCGATGTTGTCCAAGACGGATGCTCCTCCTCGAAGTCCGCCCGCGTGGCTGCGAGCGCGGCACCGAATCCTACGGCAGCGGACCCCGCCGGGACAAAGCCGGCGAGGCTACCCGGCGCGGTCGCTCGCCGGATCGCGGCCTTGGAGCTTGAGCCCGAGCACCCGCCACCGGCGCCACACGACGAAGACCGCGATCAGCACCAGCGCCGCGAGGACCGCCGCGATCGCGGGCCACACGACCGCCGTGATCGAGAGGGCACCCGAGACACCGTCCTCACCCAAGCTGAGCAAGGGGTTTCCGGCGCCCGCCGTCGTCACGGTGGAGACCGGACGCGCGGCCGTCCTACCCGCGTGCGTCGCGAGCGCCACGACGACCCCCAGCACGACGATGAGCCCCGGGTCGACGTTGACGATCTTCGCCGCCGCCATCGCGAGGATCCCGCCCACGATCGGCGCGACGGCCAGGCCGATCAGATGCAGCACGTGATCCACCACCGGGATCTTGTCACCGACGAAGTCGGCCAGCCCGACGACCGCGATCGCCGCGAGGACCAGCGGATCACCGAGATGACTCCACGGAGTGGGCAGGGAGATCAGATCCGTGTAGCGGGAAAGGAGCCCCACCGCCAGCAGCGGCACGTAGGCGTTGAGGCCGGCGGCGGTCGACAGCCCCAACGCCATGAAGGAGCCGGTCACGGTATCCATCCGCGGGTGACGCTAGCAGGGCCGATGGGTTCGAACCGGCGTCCCGTGCCGCGGCGGACTCACATCTTCGCCAGGATCCCCCCGACCTCGGTCCCGTCGAACGCGCGCATCGTATGCGTGCGCACGTTCCCAGCGGAGGAGAGCTTCGCGAGGAACGCCACGGCGGTCTCGTCGTCGGCGAATTCGGAGATCGCGATCAGGTCGTACTGGCCCATCGTCCAGTAGATCTGCATCGACCCGCCCATGTCGGACACCATCTTCTGGGCGGCCTCGGCACGATCGACGGTGCTGTCGGCGTGCTTGGCTCCCTCGTCGGTCCAGTTCACCAAGCTGATGTACGTGGCTACGATGGCCCCCTTTCGTCTCGGGCAGGACCAGATCGTAGAACGCCGGGCGATCGCACGCTCGCGGTCGGCCGGATGGACCGGATCGACGCAGACCGCTAGCCTCCCGTCCGCGATGAGGGATCCCGGATGCACCTGAGCCCCACCGAGCTCGCACGCCTGCAGATCTTCCAGGCGGCCGAGCTCGCGCGACGCACCCGCGCCGCCGGGCTCGCGCTGAACGCGCCGGAGGCGATCGCGATCGCCTGCGACGAGATGCACCGTGCCGCACGCGCGGGCGGGTCGATCGAGGACGTCTTGAGCGCCGGTGCCGCTTCGGTCGCGCCGGGCGAGCTGCTTGACGGGGTGGCCGGCCTGGTGGCCGAGATCCGCCTGGAGGTCGTGCTGGGCGAGGGAACCCGCCTGGTGGTGCTCCGAGGTCTCGGCGGCACCGGCGACGGCACGCGACTCCCCGGCGCGGTCCGCACGGCCGCGGGCGAGGTCACGATCAACGCGGGGCTCGACGCGCTCGAGCTCGACGTGACCAACACCTCCGCTCATCCCGTGCGCGTCTCGTCGCACTTCCCGTTCGATCGCACGAACGCACGGCTGTCGTTCGACCGGGCGGCTGCGCGCGGCACCCGGCTCGACATCGCGGCGGGCGACACCGTGCGATGGGCGCCGGGCCAGATGCGCACGGTGCGGCTCGTTCGGATCTCCGAAGGCGGCGCCTGATGCCGTTCGGGATGTCGCGCGAGGAATACGCGGGCCGGTACGGGCCCACCGCCGGCGACCGCGTGCGCCTGGGCGACACCGACCTGTGGGTCGAGGTGGAGGCCGACCACGTCGGCTTCGGCGACGAGCCGCTGTGGGGCTACGGCAAGAACATCCGCTCGCGCATGACGCAATCCGACCGCGTCGGCGCCGAGAGCGAGCTCGACGTGCTCGTGGCCGGGGTGCTCGTGCTCGATCCCTACCTCGGCGCGGTGAAGGCGAACATCGGGATCAAGGACGGCCGCGTCGTCGGGATCGGGCGAGCCGGGAACCCCGACATCACCGCCGGGATCGACATGACGATCGGGCCGAACACGCTCCCGATCATGGGCTACGGGCTGATCGCCACGACGGGCGCCGTGGATAGCCACGTGCACCTGATCACCCCGCAGCTCGTGCCCGTCGCGATGGCGGCGGGCGTCACGACCCTGATCACGGCCGGGTTCGAGGAACCGCCGATGGCGATGGGGATCACGATGCGCGCCTTCGAGGGACTCCCCGTGAACCTGGGCCTGCAGGCCAGCGCGCGCACCGACGTGCCCGCGGCCGTCGAGCGCGTGATCGAAGCCGGATCGATCGGGCTGAAGATCCACGAGGACTGGGGCGCCTACCCCGAAGTGATCGACGCGACGCTCCGCCTCGCCGACGCGTACGACGTGGCCGTCTGCCTGCACACCGATTCGCTGAACGAGTCGGCCGAGCTCGCCGACACGGTAGCGGCGATAGCCGGCCGCGCGGTGCACGCGTACCACGTGGAAGGGACCGGGGGCGGGCACATCCCCGACCTGCTCGGCCTGGTGCGCGAACCGAACATCGTCTGCTCGTCGACGACGCCGACGGTGCCGTACGGCACGGGGACGGCGCGCGAGCACGTCGACATGATCCTGATGGTGCACGGCGGGAACCCCGGTGTCGCCGGCGATGTGGAGGCAGCCACCGAGCGCGTGCGGCCGGTCACGATGGCCGCAGAGGGCCCACTGCACGACCTCGGGGCGATCTCGATCGTCAACAGCGACTCGCAGGGCATGGGGCGGATCGGCGAGACCGTGCGCCGCACCTGGCAGCTCGCCCACGCGATGAAGGCGTGGCGTGCGTCGGAGCTGGGTACCGGGTGGCCGACGCCTGCCGCGCTCCCCCGTCCCGTGGGCGTCACGCCCGGCGGCGCCGACAACGAACGGGTGCTCCGGTACCTGGCGAAGTACACGTCGGAGCCCGCGATCGTGCACGGGGTGGCCGACGAGGTGGGCTCGCTGCGGCCCGGGCGCCTCGCCGACATCGTCTTGTGGGAACCGTCACGGTTCGGCGTGCAACCCGCGCTCGTGCTGAAGGCCGGACACTTCGCGTGGGGACCGCTTGGCGAAGGCAACGCCTCCATCGAGGGCGTCGAGCCCGTCGTCGTCGCGCCGCACTGGGCCGCCACGGGGGCCGCGGCGGCCTCGGTCGCCACCACCTTCGTCTCGCAGGCGGCCCTGGACGCCGGGATCCGCGAGCGCCTGGGGAGCGCGCGGCGGTTCGTCGCCGCGCACGATACGCGTGGGGTCCGCCGCGACTCGCTGGTCGCGAACCGTGAGACGCCCGCGATCGACGTCGATCCGAGGGACGGCGCGGTCCGGCTCGAGGGGCGCGACCTCCGGTGCGAACCGGTCGACGACGTGCCGCTGAACCGGCGGTACCTGCTGAGCTGAGGATGCCCGTGACGACGTCCTCACAGGTCGTGCTGCACGGCGGGCGGGTGTTCACGGCCGACCGCGGGAACCCGTGGGCGGAGGCCGTCGCGTTCGGTGACGGGAGCATCCTCGCGGTGGGGGCGGCCGACGAGGTCCTGGGCCGCTTCCCGGCCGCGCACGGGATCGACGTCGAGGGCCGCACGATCGTCCCGGGCTTCATCGATGCGCACAACCACTTCCTCGCCACGGGCGAGTCGCTCTCGTCGATCGACGTGCGCTATCCGGGAGTTGCCTCGTGCGACGACCTGGTCGCAGCGATCGCCGACGCCGCACGCACCACGCCGGACGGCGTCGCGATCCGCGCGTACGGCTTCGACCACGCGAAGTACAACCGGGTACCGACACGCCGGGACCTCGACCGGGCGACGACGCGGCACCCCGTGCTCGTCTACCACGTGTCCGGGCATCACGTCCTCGTGAACGGCGCGATGCTGCAGCTCCGGGACCTGCGCGACGACACTCCCGACCCCCCGGGAGGTGAGCTGGTGCGCGACGCCGACGGCCGGCTCACCGGCCTCTGCCTCGATGCCGCGATGCACCTCGTGCTGCCCGTGGCCGTCGAGATCGGCAGCCACGGCCCGAACTTCCACACGGAGGAACCACTTGCGGATCTCGTGGATGCCGTCGAGCTCGCCGGCACTGCGTTCCTGCGGGCCGGGTTGACCACCGTCTGCGACGCCCAGGTGACGCGGCGTGAGCTCGCCGCGTACCGGGCGGCCGCGCAGGCCGGGCGCCTCCCGCTGCGCACGGTCTGCATGCCTTTGTCGCACCAGCTCGACGCGTACCACGCGCTCGGGCTCGCCGGTCCGTTCGGCGACAACCTCCTGCGGATCGGCGCGATGAAGTTCTACGCCGACGGGTCGCTGATCGGCGGGACGGCCGCCTTCACGGAGCCCTACGGCGCGCGAGGGGAGTTCCCGGGCTCGCTCTACCACGAGCCCGACGAGCTGGCCGCGATGATCGTCGCGGCCCACGTCGACGGATGGCAGGTGGGCGTGCACGCGCAGGGCGACCGCGCGATCGGGATCGTCCTCGATGCCTTCGAGGCGGCGATCGAGACGCGGCCGCGCGCGCACCGTCACCGGCTGGAGCACGCGGGATACCCCACCGCCGAGCAGATCCGGCGCATCGCCGACCTCGGGGTCACCACCGTGAACCAGCCTCGCTACCTGCACGACAGCGGCGACGAGTTCCTCGCGCGGCTCGGCGACCGGGCGCACGGGCTGCTGCCCCTGCGGGCGGAGCTGGACGCGGGCGTGACGGTCGTGCTCAGCAGCGACTCTGACGTGGCCTCCTACCGTCCGCTCGACGTGATCGCCTCGGCGATCGAGCGCCGCACGCTCGGCGGCGCCGTGCTGGGCGCGGACCAGGCCCTCACGCTCGAAGAGGCGCTGTTCGCCTCCACGATCGATGCCGCGTTCTCGCTCCGGCTCGAGGACCGCCTGGGGTCCCTCGAGCCCGGGAAGCTCGCCGACGTCGTGGTGATCGACGGCGACCTGGAGGCGACGCCGGCCGCCGAGCTCTCGACACTCGGGATCTGGGCGACGTTCCTCGGAGGTCTCCAGGTGGTGTGACCGAACGCGATGCGTAGGAACGGCCCGCTCGTTCGCCG
>JANLXF010000114.1:0-7523 GCA_031364965.1 Actinomycetes bacterium
AGGATACAGGCCTCGATCATCGCCTCGGCGAGCAGGAAGAAGTACGCGGGTCCGCTGCCCGAGGTGGCCGTCACCGCGTCGAGGTGCTTCTCCTCGAGACGGAGCACCTTGCCCACGTAGCCGAGCAGCTCCTCGGTGAGCACCAGGTGCGCCTCGGTCGCGGTGGAACCGGCCGAGATCACCGACATCGCCTCGTCGACCATGACCGGCACGTTCGACATCACGCGGACGACGGGCACGATGTCGGGGAGGTGCATCTCGACGAACGAGGTGCGCACGCCCGCTGCGAAGCTGATCACGAGGTCGTCGGCCGACACGTGCGACCGGATCTGGCCGAGGAGCGTCTCGATGTCTTGCGGCTTGGCCATCAGGACGAGCACGTCGGCCCACTGGGCGGCTTCGGCGTTGTCCATGGTGGCCGTGATGCCGTACTTCCCGGCGAGCTCGAGGGCGCGCTCCTCCCGCCGATTCGTCACCATGATCTCGTCGGCGCGGCGCCCCCCGCTGCGGATCAGCCCCGAGATCAATGCCTCGCCCATCTTGCCGCCGCCCAAGATGGCGACCCGGCGCGTGTCGACCGTCATCAGGTCAGCGTACCGCGCACAGCGGGGCCGACGTCACTCGGCACGCGGCACATCCGGCGGCGGCGCCGCGATCCCGTCACGCAGGATCTCGAGGAACTCCTTGATCCGCATGCCTCGGCGCTCGGGCTTGCGATGGATCAAGCCGGGGTCGAGGTCCTCGGACGCGAGGGCGTCTTGGAAGCGTTCGGCGAGCCAGTCGAGCATCGAGGCGATCATCTCCACGTCGACGTCTTCGCGCAGCTCCCCGCGGCGCACGCCGTACTCGACGAACTCGAGCGTGCCGTACGGGTCCTCGCTCCGCATGAAGCGGTCGATCGGGCGCCGCAGGCCGAGCCCGGTGTCGTACCGGCCGATCATCGCGACCCGATTGGGGACCCAGTCGTCGGCGATGAACTGCTCCGTGCGCTCGAGCCAATAGTCGAGCGTGGCCCAGAACCCCTCCTCGACCACGTCGGTGGGGGCGTCGAGCCACGCCGGGAGCCGCGAGACCGCCGCCTGGTAGGCCTCGAGGAAGAGTCCCTCCTTCGAGCCGAAGTCCAAGAAGACCGTGCCCTTGGCGACCCCGACCTCCGAGGCGATGTCCTCGACGCGTCCGCCGCGATAGCCGTGCTCGGCGAAGTGCCGCATCGCGGCCTCGATGATCCGCTCTCGGCGGGCTTCCGCCTCGACGGCGCGCTTGGTCCGACCCTCAGCCATCGCCGGGACGGTAGCCGAATCCGGGGGCTCCCGCGCGGAACCGAGGGACGGTGTCCGGGAGGCATGCCCGAGGACCGGGAAAAGAAAGAACCCGAGGGACCTTCGGCTCGCCGGAAGCCGAAGCTCCCAGCCACCGTCGGCCCCTCGGGCTCTGGTGCCCCAAGCAACCTCCGCGTCCGCCGCGTCGGTTGCCGAACCGGCCCCAGCGGCGGTTCACCTTGCGGCGCTCCGGCCGCCTGTCCCCCGATGGATCGCCTTGCGGCGCTCCGTCCGAGGACGGGCTCCCTTTCCGGCTCCCCCGGGGGGGCGCCGTTCCGGGCGGCCGTTCCGGCCTCGCGGCCTTCCCGACCCGGGCCCGATCCGGTCTTGCGACCTTCCTGGGCCTTCGCTCCGGGTCACCTTGCGGCTTCCCTTCGCGCGTTCGGCTCGTTCGCGTCGATCGCATCGACTGCTTGGAGCGAGCCGAACGATAGGGGAAGCCTCCGGCCGCGGTCAACTCCCTATCTGCGCAGGTCAGAGCATGAATGCGCAGGTCACAGGGTCGCGGGAAAGAGTGACATTTCCGGCGGTTCCGTGACGACCGTCACATCACCGCAGGTCAGAGCGTCAGAGCAGCTCTCGGTAGACCGACAGAAGCTCGGTCGTCGTGGCGTCCCAGGTGAACCGCAGGGCCTGCCGGGCGGCCTCGGCGCCCATCGCGGCGGCGAGCGAGGGGTCCCGCAAGATCTCCAGGAGCCGCTCCGCGTGATCCCCTGGGTCGTGCCCCTCCACCAGGAAGCCGGTCTTGCCGTCGTCGACCACGTACCGCAAGCCGCCCACCGCCGCGGCCACCACCGGCGTGGCGCAGGCTTGCGCCTCGAGGGCCACGCGCCCGAACGACTCGGACCTCGAGGGAACGAGGACGGCGTCGGCCGCGGCGTAGAAGTCGGCGAGCTTGGCCTGGGGCTGGGGCGGGAACAGCATCACGCGGTCGCTGACACCGAGGGCGCCGGCGAGCTCCATCAACCGGACGAGCTCGGCCCCGTGGTCGGCCCCGCTCGGGCCGCCGACGATCGCGAGCACGAGATCGGCCGCGGCATCAGGGTCGCGCGCGACGGCCTCGGCCATCGTGCGGACGGCCACGTCGGGCCCCTTGTGCGCCTGGAGGCGCCCGACGTACAGAGCGAGCCGGAGCCCCGACAGATGCAGCCGCTCTCGGGCCGCATGCCGATCGCCGGGCAGGAACAGCGTGTGATCGACGCCGGGCGGCACGATCCTGATGTGCTCGGGATCGGCGCGGTACAACCCCACGAGCTGTGCGGCTTCCGACGGGGTCGGCGCGAGGATGCGATCGGCGGCGAGGATCACGCGTTGCTCCCCGTCGAGCCGGTTCGCCGGCTCGGGCGCCTCGCCGCGCGCCAGCGAGTAGTTCTTCACCTTGCCGAGCGTGTGGAACGAGGCGACCAGCGGCGCGTCCCATTCCTCCTTCGCCGCTCGGCCCACCCACCCCGACAGCCAGTAGTGGCTGTGGACGATGTCGTAGCCGCGGCCGTCTTCGTGCGCGACGCGGAGCACACCACCGAGGAACTCGGGGAGGTAGCGCGGGATCTCGGCCTTGGGGATCGGCAGGCAAGGCCCCGCCTTCACGCTCACGACCCGGATGCCGGGCGCGATCTCGCGAACGTCGTGCGTCACGCCACCGCGGCACCGCGTGAACAGGTCGACCTCGACCCCCTGGCCGGCCAGCCGCTCGGCCACCGCGCGGATGTAGACGTTCATGCCGCCGGAGTCGCCGGACCCCGGCTGATCGATCGGCGAGGTGTGGACGGACAGCACCGCCACGCGAGGAGATGCCGCGCTCATGCGACCGATGCTACGCGAGCTCGCGCGAAGGACCGCCTCGGGCGGTCCACAGGCTCAGGCCTGTCGCAGCCGGAGATCGACTTCGAGACGACCCACGGGCTTGCCTGCGCCGAGCACGGGCGGCTCCGCATGGTCCGCGAGGGTCCGGAGCTGGACACCGTCGAGCACGCCCAGCTGACGGAGCGTCTCGATCACGAGCGGGCCGGTCGCTCGTTCGCCGCCATCGGCGACCCGCACGGCGACGCCCAGTCCGGCGGGCAGCACCGTGGCGCAGACGAGGGCTTCGGCACCCCCTTTCACCACGAGCCCCTCCACGGCCGTCATCAGGTCGGTGTCGAGGCTCTCCCTGCCGCCGACGAGATACGGCACCGCCCGCATCGCGTCGCTCGCCCGCATCGCGGCCGGGCCGAGATCGCCGAGGCGATCGGGCGCCCCAAGCCTCGCGAACATCGTGGCCATGCCCGACAGGGGCACGCCGTGCACGGGGACCCCGCACCCGTCGATCCCCACGTGCAGTTCGTCGTGGCCGGTCGCCACCCGCACCGCCGCGAGCACGCGGCGCTGGAGCGGATGGCCCGGGCTCCGATAGGTCTCGAGGTTCCATCCCCGGCGCACACAGGCGAGCAGCATTGCCGCGTGCTTGCCCGAGCAATTGTGACGGAGGGGCGTCTTCGTCCGGGCGCGCGCCATGGTCGCCGGGTCGAGTGGCCACCCCGGGGGTGTCCGGAGCGCCTCGACGCCCACGCCGGCGCGCCGCAGCAGCGAGCGGACGGCGGCCAGGTGGACCCGCTCTCCGTTGTGCGACGCACAGGCGATCGCCACCTGGCGATCCGTCAGGGGCTCGACGCCGATCGCGCTGATCGATACGGCGGCCTGTAGCGGTTTCGTGCACGAGCGTCCGTACACCGGACGGTCGGCGTCACCCGCGAAGGCGACGAGTCGCCCCTCCGCGTCGCAGACCGCCACGTCGGCGTGGTGCACCGACTCGACGAGCCCGGAGCGGACGACGCGGACGGAGGGAGCGACGGTCATCGCGCGAGCGTAACCCCGTCGCGATGGACGCGGGTGTTCAGACCGCGTACGAGGCCGGGGCGGGCTCGCGCCCCGGCCGTTCCTCGAGGAGATCTCGCTCCTCGAGCAGTCCGAGGAAGGCCTCGACCGCCATCGGATCGAACTGGGTGCCCGACCCCGCCTCGATCTCGTCAAGCGCTCGATCGAGCGGCAGCGCGCGGCGATACGGGCGGTCGCTCGTCATCGCGTCGAACGAGTCCGCGATCGAGAAGATCCTCGCCGCGAGCGGGATCTGATCGCCACGGAGCCCGCTCGGGTACCCGGTCCCGTCGAACCACTCGTGGTGGGTTCGCACGATCTCGACCGCTTCCCCAAGCGGTCCGATCGGCTCGACGATCTGTGCGCCGATCACCGGGTGCGTCCGCATGATCTCCCACTCCGCGGGGGTGAGCGGGCCGGGTTTGCCGAGCACCTGCTCGGGGATGCCCACCTTCCCGATGTCGTGTAGGAAGAACCCGTATCCGACCTCGGGACGGGCGGCGAGCGCCGGGTCGATCCGCCGCGCGAGCGCGAGCCCGTAGGTCTGGGTGCGCTCGAGATGGCCCCGCGTGGCGGTGTCCTTGGCCTCGACCACCTGGGCGAGGGACTTCATCGTCGCGACGTACATCTCCTGGATGCCCTCGAGCGCTCTGCCGAGTTCGCGGGTCCGTCGACGCTCGGCTGAATACAGCTCCCCAAGCTCGCGGGCGAAGACCACCATCTGCGCGTGCACCGGCGTGAGGTCGCGATCGCTTTCTTCGGCAGGGGCGGCGTGGCGTTCGTGGCGGGTCATGACCTGGCTCGTGTTCTCCTCGTCCGGGGACTGCACTCTCTGCGGTCGTCGGGTCGCCCGCCATCGGACGCGAGGGGGGTTCGTGCCCGAGGAACGCACCACCCGGACCACCCCAACGGCCTAGGCAGCCGCACCCTCCGGTTCATCCCCCGGGGGAACCACCGTGGGGACGCTACTGCAGCGCGAGGCTTGGATCGTCCTTGTAGCGGCGCTTCAATTCGTCCTGGAACAGGTCGAGGACGCGGATCACGTCGCCGCGCGCCTCCGAGACCTGGCGTTCCTCCTCGGCGAGCATCTCGACCGCCTCGGCCAACTGCCCGTCGTCGAGCGCCGAGGGGTCAGACAGCTCGGCATCGGCCACGATCCGCTCGACACGGCGTCGCGCCAGCAGCATCTCTTCTTCGGGGAGACCGACGCGGACGGCCTCGCCTCGCGAAGCGGATTGGGGTTCGTCGCCGGCCAGGATCTCGGCGAGGCGGTCCACGAGCGGCCCCGCGTCGGCTTCGGCGCCTCTGGACGCGAGCTCGGCCTGGAGGATCTCGGCACGGCCCTGCACGAGCCGGCGCAGCAACGAGAGGTATTCGCGCTCGGCGAGACATTCGTCGCGACGGGCGCGCAGGTCCTCGAGCGGCAGCTGCCCCGCGCCCTCGAGGAACGCCGGGTCGCGGATGCGGTCGATCCTTCGGTGTCCCTGATCCATGCGGGGGATTCTACGGTGCGGGAGGGTCCGTGACGCGCGATGACCGGCTCAAGGTCGCTGCGCCCACCGGAGTCCGCCCCGGGGCTCAGCAGACCCCGAGCAGGGCGCTGTAGGGGTCGATCGCGGCCCCGCCGCCCGGGTGATACTCGAAGTGCAGGTGGTTCACGGTCGTGTCCCCGGTGGCGCCGACCAGTCCGATCGTGTCCCCCGCGTTCACATGACCGCCTTCGGCCGGACCCGCGTACGAGCTGAAGTGCGTGTAGAACGTCCAGTCGGCGCTCCCGTCGTGGAAGATCACCGTGCCGTACCCGCCCGGTGCGCTCGACGTGTGGTGCACGGTCCCGGAATGGGTCGCCACGACCGGGGTCGCATAGGCGGCGATCAGGTCGATCCCCTCGTGGGAACGACCGCCGGGCCGTGGATCTCCGAACGAGTCCACGAACGAGTTCGGTCCGTTCACCGGGCACGTCTGGAGCCAGCCACCGCCGCTGATCGGCGGCGGGTTCCCGTCGCCGCCGGTGTCGCCGCCTCCGCCGGGGGGAGGTGAGGGCGTCTGCTCGGCCGCGAGCTGCTCCTCGAGTGCGCCGACCCGCGCTTGGAGGTCCGCCACCGTGGAACGGATCGCGTCGGACTGCGCTTGGAGGGAGGTCACCGCCGCCCGGCCGTCGGCGACCGCGCCGGCGAGTCGCTCGCGCTCCCAGGCGAGCTCCTGGGTCTGCACCGCCACGGCCGTCGCGAGGTCGGCGTCGCCCTGGGCCACGGCGTCGGCGAACTGCAGCCGGTCGGCGACATCGGAGACCGACCCCGAGGTGATCAGCGCCATCACCGTGGGGTCGCCGCCCGCCATGTAGAGCGCGGCCGCCCGATCGTTCAGCCGGACCTGCACGGCGCCCAGGCGCCCCTCGAGATCGGCGATCCTCGCGCGCGCCGCCGCGGCGGCGTCCTGCGAGACGGCGAGCTTGGCCTCGGCCTCCTGCCACAACTGCGCCATGCGGTCCAGCTCGCTCTGGGCGGCGGCCGACTCGCGCTTGGCGGCATCGAGCTGGCTCGACGTGTCGGCGATCGCGGGCACCGAGACGACCGCGATCGCCAGGGCGGCGAGCACGACGACGGCGCGTCGGAGCGGTGAAGGTGAACCGATAGCTACTCCTTGCCCTGCATCGCGGCGATCAGGATGTCGGCGACCTCGGGGCGCGAGAACTCCTGCGGGGGACGCTCGCCGTTGCGGAGCATCTCGCGAACCTTCGTGCCCGACAGGGAGATGCGCGTCTCCTCGCCGTGGGGGCAGGTCTTGGGTGACGCCATGCCTTCGCACGACTCGCACCAGAACGAGTGCTCGAAGTTCAGCGTCATGATGCCGAGCTCCCCCGGCTCGAACTCATCGAAGATCGCCTGCGCGTCGTACGTGCCGTAATAGGTGCCAACGCCCGCGTGGTCTCGACCGACGATGAAGTGCGTGCAGCCGTAGTTCTTGCGGCAGATCGCGTGCCAGATCGCCTCGCGCGGGCCGGCGTAGCGCATCGCGGCCGGGAAGATCGAGACCATCGCGCGGTCCTTGGGGTAGTAGCCCTCGAAGAGCGCCTCGTAGCACTGCATGCGCACGTCCGGCGGCACGTCGTCAGACTTCGTCGCGCCCATCAGCGGGTGCACGAGCAGACCGTCGACGATCTCCAGCGCGCACTTCTGGATGTACTCGTGCGCGCGGTGGATCGGGTTGCGGGTCTGGAAGGCGACCACCGTGTTCCAACCCCGTTCCGCGAAGGCGGCGCGGGTCTGGGCGGGAGTCAGGCGATAGGGCGCGAAGTCCGTGTACGGAGGTCCGGCCACGGCGCGGATGTCGCCTGCCAGCGCGGTCACG
>JANLXF010000133.1:0-12454 GCA_031364965.1 Actinomycetes bacterium
CCGCCGGCACGCCAGCGACCGTGCATACCGGCGTCGCCGCGGCGCTCGACGCCGCGCGCGCGGCGGCTCGCGAGGGCGATCTCATCCTCGTAACCGGCTCTCTGTACACTGTCGCGGACGCCCGCCGGGCGCTAGGCCAACCCCTGGGAGATCAGTAGCTATGGCGATCGAATCCACCCTGCTCATCGTGAAGCCCGACGGCGTTCGTCGCGGCCTGGTGGGCGAGACGCTTCGGCGCGTCGAGGCCAAAGGCCTCACGATCGACGCGATGAAGCTCTTCAGGATCCCCCGCGAGATCGCCGAGGAGCACTACGGGGAGCACCGCGACAAGCCCTTCTTCGGGGAGCTGGTGGACTTCATCACCGGTGGCCCGGTCGTGGTCGCGAAGATCACCGGCGAGGCCGCCATCACCTGCTGGCGCACACTCATGGGGCCGACGAACCCCGTGGAGGCCCCGCCGGGTTCGATCCGCGGTGATTTCGCCACCGTGATCGGGGAGAACATCGCGCACGGCAGCGACTCCTCGGAGTCGGCGGCGCGCGAGCTGGCCCTGTTCTTCGGGGAGTAGGCGCCGCCGATGGCCGGCCTCGAGGAGGCGTTCGAGCGTATCGGGGAGGCCGTCGAGCGTCACCTCCCGCAGACCCACGCCGCGGGGTTCGCGCTCGCGGTCACCGACGCCGAGGACGTGCTGGGGATCGTGGTGCGCGGGCTTGCCGACGTCGGTGCGAACACCCCCGTGCGCCCCGAGACGCGGTTCCAGATCGGCTCGATCTCGAAGTCGTTCGCGGGGATCGTCGCCGTCCAGGAGGCCGAGGCCGGCAGCCTCGACCTGGACGTCAGCATCAACGAGTTGCTCCCGTGGCTCGGTCTCGCGGAGCCGTTCGGACCGATCACGCTGCACCACCTCATGACGCATACGAGCGGCCTGCCGATCGGCACCGAGGAGTCGCCGACGGGGCCGGGTGCGCTGTCGATCCTGCGCACGCTGGGGCCCACGACGGCCCCGGGCGAGCGGTTCTGGTACTCGAACGACGGATGGAAGCTGGTCGGCGCCGTGCTCGAGCGCGTGACGAGCACGCCGGTCCCCGACCTGCTACGCGAGCGGATCCTCGGGCCGCTCGGCATGGCCTCGACCGAGGCCGCGATCACCAACGCGTCCCGGCTGAACCTGGCGGTGGGCTATGAGCCGGTGTTCGACGATCGCCCGGCGCACCTGGCGCACCCCCTCGGGGCCGCCCGGTGGATCGTCAGCAACACGGCCGACGGATCGATCATCTCGAACGTGATCGACATGAGCGCGTACGCCCGGATGCTGCTGGGCCGAGGCCGCACGCTCGTGGGCGGGCACGAGACCACGATCCTGTCGCCCGAGGCGTTCCAGCGCTTCGTGGAGCCCCGGGTGCTCATGGACGAGCCGGGCGAGCATCACGACGAACGCTACGGCTACGGGCTGTGGACCTTCGAGCGCGACGGCCGCACGTTCGTGGCGCATTCCGGTGGGATGGTCGGGTATACCGCGCTCCTGATGGTCGACGTCGATACCGGCATCGCGGCGATCGCCCTCCAGAACGGCGGCGGCGACAAGAGGCCCGTCGTCGGCTACGCGCTCGACGCGGTGCGCGCCGCGCTCCGCGGGGAGCCGATCGTTGCGATGCCGCACCCACCTGCGCCCACCGAGATCCCGAACGGGGCCGCGCTCGCGGGCACGTACGTGGGAGACCGTGCGATCGAGCTCGTGGAAACCGACGCCGGACTGCGGCTGCGCGATGGTGCGATCGGCGTCGAGCTCGAACGGTGGCCCGACCGCGATGACGCGTTCCTCGTGCCGCATCCCGCGCGCGACCGGTACCTGTTACGGGTCATCCGGGATGACGACGGCGCGGTGAGCGAGATCGTCCACGGTCCCGACCGGTTCGCACCGGCGGGCCGCTCGCTCGGCGGGACCACGGAGCTCCCCTCCGGCTGGCGCGGCCGGGCGGGGCTCTTTCGCAGCAACAACCCCTGGGCTCCCACGGTGCGGATCTTCGATCGCGCCGGTGAACTGTGGGCCTTGTTCCCGGCGTACGGCACCGAGGAACGCCTGACCCTGCTCGAGGACGGGAGCTTCGCGGTGGGGGAGCCGCACACACCGCAGCGCCTGCGGTTCTCCGATGAGGTCGACGGGGTCCCGACCACGGTGACCTTCAACGGCGGGCGCTGGTATCGGGCCGACGCCTAGGGCGTCCGACGCCTAGGGCGTCGGGCTCGCACCGGCGCTCGCTTCGCTTGTGCCGGAGCCCGCGACCGCCTCGTCGGCCCACGCGATCACCTGCGCGAGCAGCTCGGGATGACCGTTGAACACTCCGCTCCCGTGGCCGCTGCCGCTCACGACCATGGCCTCGACCCCGGCCGCGTCGGCGATCTCACGCGCCTCACTCGCGTAGGGCTCGTTGTCCTCGGAGGCCGCGACGAACACGGCGATGTCGTCGGGCATCGCGCGCGCCGCGTCGAGCGCGTCGTACGCCGTGGCCGGCGCCGAGAGGCTGACGACCGCGTCGGCCCGGAGCGGCGCCGCCATCGCGAGCGAGAGCCCCGCGCCCATCGAGCCGCCGAGCAGCACGATCTGGCGCGCGCCGGTCTCCCGGGCGTGGTCGACCACGGCGGTCAGCGCCTCCTCGCGGTCCCGGCCGTTCGTGCCGGTCGACTCGCCCACGCCCGGTGCGTCGTACGCGATCACGCGCCACCCGTCGGACGCGAACGCGTCTGCGACCGGGTAGAAGTCTTCCTTCGTACCGGTGGCGCCGTGGGAGAGGACCACGACCTTCGGGCCGTCGCCGAGCTCGATCGCGTCGAGGTCGATCCCGCTCGGGGTCGTGATCGTGGTGCGGACCGAGCCCTCGGGTGGCGCGGTCGTCCCGCAGCCGGAGGGAGCCAGGGCGAGGGCCAGTAGCACCGTGAGCGCGACGACGTTCGGGATGCGGCGCATCGCCGGATGCTAGCCCGGGCGCGGGCGGCGCGCGGGTCCGTCACCGGAACGCCACAGGAGCGCCGCGTCGGCGCTAGATCTTGCGGAAGGCCACGCAGGCGTTCTGACCGCCGAACCCGAAGGAGTTCGACAGCGCGAGCGTGACGTCGAGCTCGCGTGCGTCGTTCGGCGTCACGTTCAGGTCGCAGTCGGGGTCGGGCGTCTCGTAGTGGATCGTCGGCGGGATCACGCCGTGCGTGATCGCCAGCGCGCACGCGGCGCCCTCGACCGCACCCGCGGCGCCGAGCATGTGGCCGGTCATCGACTTCGTGGACGAAACCGCAACCGTATGCGCGGTCTCGTCGCCCAGCGCGGCCTTGATCGCGGCGGTCTCCGCCGCATCGTTCAGCGGCGTCGACGTGCCGTGCGCGTTCACGTAGGTCACGGCCGACGGCTCCTCGCCCGCATCCGCGAGCGCCCACCGCATCGCGAGCGTCGCACCCGACCCCTTGGGGTCCGGGGCCGTGATGTGGTGGGCGTCGTCGGAGGCGCCGTAGCCCGCGACCTCGGCGTAGACCCGCGCCCCCCGCGCCGTGGCGTGCTCCTCGCTCTCCAGGATCAGCGCGCACCCACCCTCACTCAGCACGAAGCCGTTGCGGCCGGCGTCGAAGGGACGCGAGGCAGTGTCGGGGTCGGGGTTCTTCGTCAGGGCGGTCATCTGGGCGAAGGCGGCCACCGTGAGGGGGATCGTGGCGGCCTCGGATCCACCCGCCACGCACAGATCGAGATAGCCGTCGCGGATCAACCGCATGCCCTCACCGATCGCGTGGTTCGACGACGCACACGCCGACACCGTGCAGTAGTTCGGCCCCGTCAGCCCGAACCGCATCGCGATGTGCCCGGCTCCGGCGTTCGCCATCAGCATCGGCACCATGAACGGGGACACCCGTCCGGGTCCCTTCTCGAGCAGCACGCTGTGCTGGTTCAGCAGGGTCTGCACGCCGCCGATCCCGGTGGCGTAGATCGCCCCGCCGCGCTCCGAGGTCACCTCGGGGTTGCCCGCGTCCTCCCACGCCAGCTGCGCCGACGCGATCGCGTACTGCGCGAACGGGTCGGTGCGGCGCGCCTCCTTGACGTCGAGGAAGTCGGTCGGCACGAAGTCCTGGACCTCGCCGGCCACGCTGACGGGAAGGTCCGAGTGGTCGAACCGGCTGATCTCGCGCACGCCGTTACGACCGGTGCGCAGCCCCTCCCAGAACGCCTCGACCCCGATCCCGATCGGGGTGACCGGTCCGATCCCGGTGATGACGACCTTTCGGCGTTCGCGCAACGCGATCCTTTCGGGCAGACGGCAGGGGGGTCAGCCGAGCTTGGCGGCGACGAGGTCGATGGCCTGGCCGACGGTCTTGACCGACTCCATCTCCTCCTCGGGGATCTCGATGCTCCACTCTTCCTCGAGGGCCAGGACGGCCTCCACGAGATCGAGCGAGTCGGCGTTGAGGTCCTCGGCGAAGCGCGCGTCGGGCACGACCTGCGCGATGTCCACGGCGAGCTGCTCGGCCAGCACCTTCTTGACGCGGGCTTCGATATCCGAACGATCGGTCATCTGTCCGTTCCTCCTGTGGTCCCATGCGGTCCGCCACAGGCTAGTGGCCGGACCCCCGACACGACTACGCCGTGAGACCCCCGTCGATCGGGATCACGGCGCCGTTCACGTACGACGACTCATCCGACATCAAGAACCGCACCACGCTGGACACCTCGGCGAGCGACGCCGTGCGTCCGAGCGGGGTCTGGTCCAGGTAGAACGCTCGTGCCCGCTCGTCGAGGTACGAGGTCATCTCGGTGTCCACCAGCCCGGGACAGATCGCGTTCACGGTGACGCCCTTGGCACCCACCTCCCGAGCCAGCGATCTGGTGAGACCGATCAGCGCCGTCTTCGACGCCGCGTACACCGTCTGCCCGGGGTTCCCACGCAGGGCCACCGCACTCGAGACGTTCACGATCCGGCCCCACTTCTCGCGGAGCATCCCTCGCACCGCGGCCTGCGAACACATAAACGAGCCCTTGACGTTGGTCGCCATGACCTTGTCGTACGTGTCCATCGAGTACTTCAGCAGCAGGCCGTCCTGGCTGAACCCCGCGTTGTTCACGAGGCCGGTGACGTTGCCGACCTCGTCGGTCACCCGGCGGAAGCCGTCCTGGACGCTCGCCTGATCGGTGGTGTCGAGGTAGACCGTCACGCCGCGTGCCCCGGCGGCCTCGATCTCGGCCAAGGTGTCTTTGGCGGCGGTCTCGTCGCTGCGGTACCCGACGGCCACGGTCCACCCCGCGCGCGCCAGCTCGACGGCGCAGGCCCGGCCGATCCCGCGGGTGGCGCCGGTCACGACCGCCACGCGCGAGCTCACGACGCGGGCTCCGCCATCGTCCACCGGATGAGGGTCGCGCCCCAGGTGAGCCCGGCGCCGAACGACGTGAACAGCACGAGGTCACCCTGGTGGATCCTGCCCGCGCGCCACGCCCGGTCGAGCGCGATCGGGATCGAGGCCGCGCTCGTGTTGCCCACCTCGGCGACGTCCACCACGGCCTTCGCGGGGTCGATCCCCAGTCGCTCGACGACGGCCTGCATGATCCGCGCGTTCGCCTGATGGGGGATCAACACGTCGACGTCGTCGATCGAATGATCCGACTTCTCCAAGAGCTCCCGGCAGGCGGCCGCCATCTCGGTGACGGCTCGCTTGAAGACCTCACGGCCGTTCGGCATCTTCACGTAGTGGTCGTGCGCTTCGACCGTGTCGTGCGAGGCGGGCGAGCGCGTCCCACCGCCGGGCATCCACAGGATCTCGGCGGCGGTGCCGTCGGCGCCGAGCACCGTGCCCTCGATGCCGGGCGTGTCCGACGCCCGGACGATCGCCGCGCCCGCGCCGTCGCCGAACAGGATGCAGGTCCCGCGGTCGGCGAGGTCGATGATCCGGCTGAAGATCTCGGCGCCGACCACCAGGACGGTGTCGGCCATCCCCGCCTGGATGAAGGCGGTCGCGGTCGACAGCCCGTACGAGAACCCCGAGCACGCCGCGTTCACGTCGAACGAGGGGCAGGTCAGGCCGAGCTTGCGCTGCATCCACACCGCCGTCGCCGGGAACGGCGTGTCGCCGGTGATCGTGGCGCACACGATCATGTCGAGCTGCTCGGCGGGGATCCCCGCCGACTCGAGGGCGTGGCGCGCGGCCTCGACCCCGAGGTCGGAGGTCTGCACGTCGTCGTCGGCGAAGTGACGGGCCTCGATCCCGGTGCGGTCGCGGATCCACTCGTCGTTCGTGTCGACGAACGACTCGAACCAGCTGTTGGGCACGAGCCGGGGCGGGAGCGCGGAGCCCACGCCGGCGATGGTGGCGAACCGGGTCACGGCGCCGAGGATATCGGACCTACGGCGGGCATGCAGGCGGCGGACCTGCGGCGACGACCGGGCATCAGGCGCTCCCGAGCGCGGCGACCGCGCCGGCCGGCGACCCCACCGCCGCCGCCGTCGCGTCCGGCACGATCCGCTTCGCGAGCTTCGTGAGCACCTCGCCCGGCCCCGCCTCGAGGAACCGCGTTGCGCCCGAGGCCGAGAGCGCGAGGACGCCGGCCTCCCACCGGACGGGCGACACGACCTGAACGCCCACGAGGTCGCGGAGCTCGGCTGCATCGGTCACGAGCGCTCCGGCGACGTTCTCGGCGATCGGGAAGCGGGGCGCGCGCACCTCGACGCGGGCAAGGACCTCCAGGATCGGCTCCACCGCGGGACGCATCAGCTCGCTGTGGAACGCGCCCGCGACCGAGAGCCGGATCGCGCGGATCTTCCGGTCCTTCGCGAGCGCCTCGGCGCGCTCGATCGCGGGGAGAGCTCCGCTGATCACGACCTGGACGGGCGAGTTCTGATTCGCGACGACGAGCTCGTCGCCTTCGCGCGCCTCGTCGCAGAGCGCCTGCGCGTCGACCGTCCCCACGCCCAGGAGCGCGCACATCGTGCCGGGCCGGGCCTCGCCGGCGCGCTGCATCGCCTCCCCGCGCACGACCACGAGCTCCAGCGCGTCGGGCAGGTCGATCGCGCCGGCCACCACGAGCGCGGCGAACTCGCCCAGCGAATGCCCGGCCACCCCTGCGAGCGGCAGATCGGGGCCGCCGAGCCCCTCGGCCTCGAGCACCCGGAAGGCCGCCACGTCGCACGCCAGGAGCGCGGGCTGGACGAACGCCGTCGTCGCGAGCGCGGCCTCGTCGTGGCAGCCGGCGACCAGATCACGTCCCATCGCGGCCGACGCCTCCTCGAGCACCGCCTTCGATGCCGGATGCGCGAGCCACGGGTCGGCCATGCCTTCGAACTGCGAGCCCTGCCCGGGCAGCACCACCGCGAACGACACCTCGCACCCCTTCGTCGACCGAGCCCGCAGCCTACCGGGAGGCCGCGTGGGTTGTGACGGGGCGGTGGTTTCGCCCTCACGGAGTTGCCAGGTGGACCGGCTCTCCTGTTAGATGAAGGGGAATCCCATGGCCGAACGGGTTCAGCGATCCTCTTCCCCCACGTCCAGACCTTCCCAGGGGACGGAGGGGGTACTCGGGTTCCTTGGTCGCGACATGGCCGTCGACCTCGGCACCGCGAACACGCTCGTCTACGTGCGTGGCCGCGGCGTCGTGCTCAACGAGCCATCAGTCGTCGCGATCAACACCCTTACCGGAGCCATCCTTGCCGTGGGTGCCGAGGCCAAACGGATGATCGGGCGTACCCCGTCCCACATCCAGGCCGTGCGGCCCTTGAAGGACGGCGTGATCGCCGACTTCGACGTCACCGAGAAGATGCTCCGCTACTTCATCCAGCGCGTGCACAAGCGCCGTCTGCTCGCCAAGCCGCGCGTGGTCATCTGCGTCCCGTCGGGCATCACGGGCGTCGAGCAGCGCGCGGTCGAGGAAGCGACGATCGCGGCGGGCTCCCGCCGCGCCTACATCATCGAGGAGCCCATGGCCGCCGCGATCGGCGCCGGGCTCCCGATCCACGAGCCCACCGGGAACATGGTGGTCGACATCGGCGGCGGCACGACCGAGGTCGCCGTGATCTCGCTCGGCGGGATCGTCACGAGCACCTCGATCCGCATCGGCGGCGACGAGCTCGACGAGGCGATCATCCAACACGTGATAAGGAGTACTCGCTGCTGCTCGGCGAGCGCACGTCCGAGGCGATCAAGCTCGCGATCGCGAGCGTGTTCCCGATGCCCGAGGAGCTCGTGGCCGAGATCAAGGGGCGCGACCTCGTCTCGGGCCTGCCGAAGACGATCACGATCACGGCCGAAGAGATCCGCCGAGCGATCGAGGAGCCCGTCAACGCGATCATCGACGCCATCAAGACCACGCTCGACCGGACCCCGCCCGAGCTCTCGGCCGACATCATGGACCGAGGCATCGTCCTGACCGGCGGCGGCGCACTGCTGCGCGGCCTCGACAAGCGGCTGCGCCACGAGACCGGCATGCCGGTCCGCATCGCCGACGCGCCCCTGCAGGCGGTCGTGCTGGGCTCCGGGAAGTGCCTCGAGGAGTTCGAGGTGCTGCAGCGGGTCCTGGTGAGCCCGTCGCGCCGGTAACCGCGTCGTGGTGAGCCGGCCGCGCCCCCGCAGCACGCGGCTCCTCGTCGTGGTGCTGGTGTCCATCTCGCTCGCCGTGATCACCCTGGACTACCGCCAGGGCGAGTCCGGACCGCTCGCCGGGCTCGGTCGAACGGCGCGCGCCGCGATCGCGCCGCTGCAGGAAGGGGTCACGGCGATCACCCGCCCGATCGGAGCGTTCTTCTCCGGATTGGCGCACCTCCCGTCGCTCGCGAACGACAACCAGCGCCTCAAGGACGAGCTCGCCGCCGCGACGGCCCAGAACGAGACCACCACGTTCGTCCAGCAGCAGTACCGAGACCTGCTCGCGCTGGTCGAGCTCCGGCAGAGCCTGGACCCGTCGTCGGTGCCGGCCGTGGTGATCGCCAACGGGGTCTCGAACTTCGAGTGGACGGTCACGATCGACAAGGGCTCGGCCGACGGGATCGCACCCGACATGCCCGTCGTCGCGGGCACGGCGCTCTCGCCGCTGCTCGTCGGGATCGTCGTAGCGACCACCGACCACTCGGCCGACGTGCAGCTGATGCTCGACCGCGACTGGTCGGCCGCCGCGGTGCTCGGCACGTCGCGGGAGGCCGGCGAGGTCCAGGGACAGGGAGATGCCGACCTCCGGATGAGCCTCGTGACGCCCGGCACAGAGATCACGGGCAACGAGCCGGTGTTCACGCTCGCGTACCAGGCGAGCGGGCGCCCGGGTCTGTATCCGACGGGGCTCCTGATCGGCCAGGTCTCGCGCACGGTGCCCTCTGACAACTCGATCGAGGAGTTCGTCGATGTTCGTCCGGCCGTTGACTTCGCCACCCTGCAATTCGTGCTCGTGCTGCAGACGCGCGCCGGGGACGGGGGCTGATGCTCCGCCGTGTGCTCACGATCGCAGCGGTGATCGTCACGGCGCTCCTGCTCCAGTCCACGGTCTTCGCCCAGATCCGGCTCCTGGGGGTGCGGCCCGAGCTGCTCTACCTCGTCACCATCGTGATCGCGATCCTCGAAGGACCCCAGGAAGGCGCCACGATCGGGTTCGCCGGCGGGATGATGCAGGACTTCCTGCTGAACCAGCCCAAGGGCATCACCGCGCTCACCCTCACGCTGCTCGGATACACGGTGGGCATGGCCCGCCAGTACATCGTCTCGCCGTCCCCGCTGCTGCCGACCTTCCTGGTGGCGGGGGGAACGGCCGCCGGCCTCGCGTTCTACGAGATCGTCTCGTTCCTGCTCGGCCAGCTGAACCAGCCGCTGGGCTACTCGGTCAAGGTGCTGCTCCTCGCTGCGCTGTACAACGCGGTGCTGACCCCGCTGTTCTATCCGGTCCTGCGCCGCCTCTTCGAGGGATCGCGTCCCCAAAGGGTGGTGCGGTTCTAGATGGAGCGGGCGTCGTCGCGGCTGAAGGTCCTGGCGGTGCTCGTGGCGTTCATGTTCGCCGCGCTCACCGCGCGCCTGTGGTTCCTGCAGGTGCTCGCGGTCGAGCAGAACCGCACCGCCGCGCTGAACAACAGCGTGCGCATCGCAGAGACCGACGCCCTCCGGGGCACGATCAAGGATGCGAAGGGGCGGGACCTCGCCACGAACCGGCTAAGCCTCGAGGTCCGGGTGCGCAAGGACCAGCTCGGGGACAACGCCGAGCAGGTGCTTCTGGACCTCGCCGACCTGCTCGACGTGCCCGTGAAGGCGATCACGCAGGCGCTGCAGGACAAGCGCTACTTCGAGTACCAGCCCAAACCGGTCGCCGAGTTCGTGTCGGAGCGGGCGGCCTTCTACCTCCAGGAACACCAGGCGGAGTTCCCGGGGGTCTCGGTGGTTCCCACGAGCGTCCGCGACTACCCCTGGGCCGTCGCCCACCACGCCCCCGAGTTCGCCGCACATGCGCTCGGCTACCTCGGCCAGATCCAGGGAGCCGAGCTCGACAGTCCGCGATTCAGAGGCTACGGGCAGAACGACCTCGTCGGACGGAGCGGGCTCGAGCAGGTGTACGAGCGATACCTCCGTGGGACCAAGGGCGCGCAGAAGTACATCGTCAACTCCGACGGCGAGACGATCCGCGAGCTGGGGCAACAGCCCGCGACCCCGGGCGACGATCTGGTGCTGGCCCTGGATGCGAAGGTGCAGCAGGCCGCCGAGGAGGAGCTCAGCGCCGGGATCGACCGGGCGCGCACGATCGTCGACGAGTCGTCGGGTACCTACCTGAAAGCCGACGGTGGCGCGGTGATCGTCCTCGACGCCCAGACCTCGGGCGTGGTCGCGATGGCCTCGTGGCCGGCCTTCGACCCGGCGTGGTTCGTGAAGGGGCTCACGCCCGAGCAGAACGACTACCTGTTCGGTAACAACAAGCTCGCCCCGTCGCTGAACAAGGTGACCCAGCAGATCTACGCGCCCGGCTCGACGTTCAAGCCGTTCGTGGCGCTCGCGGCGGTCAAGGAGGGCCTCGCCACGCTCGGCGGCTACTACCCGTGCCCGGCCGAATACGTGGTGCCGGGTGACACCTCTGGGGCGTCGTTCTCGAACTGGAATCCCGTCGACCAAGGGTCGATCTCGATCGCCCAGTCATTGAAGGAATCCTGCGACACCGTCTACTACGGCTTCGGCACGCGCTTCTTCTTCGATTGGCGCGACCATCAGCTCGGGACCAACAGCGAACCGTTCCAGCGGGACCTGCGGCAGTGGGGGTTCGGGGAAGCGACGGGGGTGGACCTCCCGGCGGAGGCGAGCGGGCTCGTTCCCGATGCGCAGTTCATGCTGGACAACCCCGTTCTGTATCCCGACGGTCCGATCCCCGGCGTGAACATCCTGCTCTCGATCGGCTCGGGGGAGATGCGCGCCACCCCGATGCAGCTCGCCACCGCCTACCTCGCGCTCGCGAACGGCGGCAAGGTGTGCCGGCCGCACCTCGTGGACCACATCGAGAACGCCGCGGGCGAGACGGTGAAGCAGATCGGGAGCCGCTGTTACGCCCAGCTGCCGTACACCCAGGCCCAGCTCGACTACATCGTGCAGGACGGTCTCGCGCAGGTGACATCGGGCGGCACGGCGGCGCTCGCCTTCTCGGGATTCCCGCTGGGTCAGATCCCCGTGGCGGGCAAGACCGGCACGTCCGAGCGCCCCCCCTTCCAGGACACGTCGTGGTTCGCCGCGATCGTGCCGGCGTACCAGCCGAAGTACGTCGTGATCGCGATGGTCGAGCAGGGCGGCTTCGGGTCGACCACCGCGGCGCCGATCGCGCGCCATGTGATCGAGCGGATCTACGGGCTCGACTTGAGCGGGCCCGTGAGCGGGGGGTCGCAGGACTGATGGATCTCGTCGCGGGACGCACGTTCGCCGAGGAGCGCCGGCCGATCCGGCACGTGGATCCCGTCCTGTTGCTGGTCACCGCCGCGCTGGTCGCGATCGGCCTGGTGCTGATCTACTCGGCGACGAACCAGACCCTGCGCCAAGACCGTCTGGACCCGTTCGACCGTGTGAACAAGCAGGTGATCACGATGATCCTGGGGATCGTGCTCCTGCTCGTGATCGCGACCTTCGACTACCGGTTCTTCAAGGTCTACTCCGGCTTCATCTTCGGGGGGTCGCTGTTCCTGCTCCTGCTGGTGCACGTCCCGGGGCTCTCGTCGTCCTCGGGCGGCACGAGCAACTACATCAACATCCCCGGTGCCGCGCTCCTGCAGCTCAGCCCATCGGAATTCGCGAAGATCGGGCTCCTGGTGATCCTTGCCGCGATGCTGTCGGAGCTGCGGAGCCCGGTCCCGACGGTGCAGGACCTGGTGCGGATCCTCGGCGTCGTGTTGCTCACGGTCGGACTGGTGTTCATCAACGTGGAGATCGGGACGGTGATCGTGCTGGCCGCGATCACCGTGGGGGTCCTGGTGGTGGCGGGTACCCGCGCCAA
>JANLXF010000175.1:0-7062 GCA_031364965.1 Actinomycetes bacterium
CGTTGGGGAGGTTCACGGGCGGCGGGCCCTTGCTGACCACGAGCTGGACCTCGCTGCCGCTGGGGGCCTGCGGGGTGGAGGGATCCTGGCTGAGGACCGACCCTGCCGCGACGTCGTAGTCGAATACCGGCTTCGCCACCACGGGCACCAGCCCGGCCGAGCGCAGCAGGTCTTTCGCGCGGGCGAGCGGCTTGCCCACGACCGTCGGTAGGTCGACGGGCGGCGGGCCGAGGGAGGGCACGATCGTGACGGTCGCTCCCTCGTCCAGGGTGGCCCCGGGAGAGGGACGCAACTTCAGCACGCGTCCGGCCGGCACGTCGGTGGAGTACTGGCCCTGCGCGGTCTTCACGACGAACCCGAGGTCGGTGAGCTGGGCCGACATCACTTGCACCGTGAGACCGCCCGTCGGGGGCACGGTCGCCTGATGGGGAACGAGGTACGTCCAGGCCCCCCACGCCGACGCCGCGAGCGCGACGACGACGAGGATCGCCACCAGCACGCGCTTCCACCGGCGCCGCCGGCCGCGCTCGACCCGGATCGTCTGCGTCTGGGTTCCGGCGATGGCCACCGCCTCGGTGCGCTCGGTGTCGTCCTCGCCGGGGGTGACCTCGGGCATGTCGCCGACCAGCGCGGAGAGCGACCTCGCGGCCGGCAGGGACGGCTCGACGGCTTCGAGGTCGCGGCGCATCTCGACGGCGGATTCGGGCCGCAGCTCGCGGTCCCGCTCGGTGGCGCTCGCGACGAACCCGTCCAGCTCATCGGGGATCGAGGGCACCGACGCCGAGGGGCGGGGGACGCGGTCCGAGAGGTGTTTGTACGCGATCGACATCGCCGTCTCGCCGGTGAACGGGAGCTTCCCGGTCAAGAGCTCGTACGTGACGATGCCCAGGGAGTAGAGGTCGCTGCGCGGGTCGGCGGGCTCCCCGCGGATCTGCTCGGGCGCGAGGTACTGCACGGTCCCGGTCACCGCGCCGGCCTGGGTCGCGCGTCCGTCGGCGTACGCGCGTGCGAGCCCGAAGTCGGCGACCTTCACGACGCCTTCGTCCGTCACGAGGACGTTCTCGGGCTTGATGTCACGGTGCACGATGCCCTGTGCGTGCGCGTGGCCCAGCGCGAGGAGGGTCTGGCGAACGATCTCGCACGCCTGAGCGGGCTCGAGCTTGCCGTACTGGTTCACGAGGTCGCGGACGCTCCGGCCTCGCACGTACTCCATGACCATGTAGTAGATGCCGTCGACGGAGCCCCAGTCGTAGACGGCCACGATGTTGGGGTGGGACAGGCCCGCGGCGGCTCTGGCTTCACGCCGGAACCGGTCGACGAACGCCTGGTCGCCCGAGAGGGAGCGGTGCAGGACCTTGATCGCCACCTCGCGAGCCAGCACGGTGTCGCGCGCGAGGAAGACCTCGCCCATGCCGCCGGCCGCGATCCGTTCCAGCACGGTATAGCGCCCGTCGAGCGTGACGAGCGCATGGCCTCCGGTCCCATCCGGTGGCGCCGGGTGGGTCATACTCTTGGACGTGTGGATCTCCTCCCGTTCGGGGAAGCGCTCGCGGTGGCGAGGGAAGCGCGTCCGCGAGGATTCTACGGTCGGGAAAGGGTGGAACCGTGGAGGTTGACGCAAGTGCATCGGCAGATCTGAAGGCGTCGCTCGACCGGATCGAGGCCGCCGTCGCGTCGGGAGACACCGACCTTCGAACGCTGGGCTTCTGGCGGGTGGTCGCGCGGGTCAAGCCCGACCGGATGCTGGTCGACGAGCACGCCGACCAGATCGGGCGCATCGACACGGCCGCGTTCCGCGCCGGGGTCAGGTTGCGGATCCCGGTTTGGGCCGGGAACCTGGTCTTGACGGTGGGAACCGTGGCCGGCGGCATGGCGGCCTGGCTGGCCACCGTCTGGACCTCGCCCCCGTGGAAGGGGCTCGCGCTCGTGGCCGCCGGAGCCATCTGGGCGGTGACGGTGCACTCGCCCGCGCATTGGGTCGTCGGGCGGGCGATCGGGCTGCGGTTCACCGACTACTTCCTGGGCGGGCCGCCGCCGCCGCGCCCCGGCCTGAAGACCGCCTACGCCACCTACCTGCGTGCCGATCCCTCCAGCCGTGCCTGGATGCACGCCAGCGGAGCGATCGCCACCAAGCTTGCGCCGTTCGTGGCGCTCGCGCTGTGGCCCGTGTCGGGTGCGCCCTGGTGGAGCGCGCTCGCCCTGCTGGTCCTCGGGGTGGCGCAGATCGTCACCGACGTGGTCCTGTCCACGAAGTCGAGCGACTGGAAGAAGTTCGCGCGCGAGAAGGCGGTCGCGCGGTCTCGGGAACCCTAGGACCTATACTGCCTCCGCACCACCGGGGAGCTCGGGCATCCGGGCTGAGAGGCCGGCACGCGCGCCGGCGACCCGTACGACCTGAACCGGGTAATGCCGGCGGAGGGAGCGATGGCAACGCGACTCGACCCCAAGGCGCTGCGGCTATACGTGGTGACCACCGGCACGCTCGTACCTGGTCTCGACCATCGCGCGATCGCGGCCGCGGCGATCGAAGGAGGGGCCACGGCGATCCAGCTCCGAGCACCCGAGCTGAGTGATGCCGAGCTGGTCGCGGTCGCGACGGATCTCGCGACGACGTGTCGCGGGGCCGGCGTGCTGTTCGTCGTGAACGACCGGATCGACGTCGCCGTGGCGGCACGGGCCGACGGCGTTCACCTGGGACAGGGCGACGCGCTCGCCGACGCGCGCGCGGCGCTCGGCCCCGATCGCGTGCTTGGCATGAGCGTGGCGGATCCCGGCCAGGCGCGCGTGGCCGAAGCCGCGGGCGCCGACTATCTCGGCGTCACCGTGTGGCCGACCGCGACCAAGCCCGAGGCGGTGGGCGAGGGCCTCGCCGGCGTCACGGCGGTCGCAGACGCCACGGGGCTTCCCGTCGTCGGGATCGGAGGCATCGACGCCCGCAACGCCGCCCAGGTGATCGGGGCGGGAGCCGCGGGGGTGGCGGTGATCTCGGCGGTGGCCGCCAGCCCCGATCCGGTGGCGGCGACCCGGCAACTACGTGAACAGGTGGACGGAACGACCGACCGATCAGGAGGAACCGCATGACGGAACAGCTGACAGGCAAGGCGACCGCGGAGCTCTTCGAGCAGGTGATCCTCCGCCGGCTCGGGGCTGCCGACCCCGAGGTGCTGGTGGGGCCGCGGCACGGCGTCGACGTCGGGGTCGTCCGCGTGGCGGACGGCGTGGCGATGGCGCTCACGACCGATCCCGTCTTCGTGGTGCCGGCGTACGGATGGGAGCGCGCGGCGTGGTTCGCCGTGCACATCCTGGCCTCCGACGCGGCGACGAGCGGCCTCCCGCTCCGGTGGATGGCGGTCGATCTCAACCTGCCGCCCGAGATCTCCGACGAGGAGCTGACCGCGCTCTGGGACGCGTTCTCCCGGGCGTGCGATCGCCTGGGCGTCGCCGTGGTGACCGGGCACACGGCCCGATACGACGGGTGTGCCTGGCCCATGGTGGGCGGAGCCACGTGCATGGCGCTGGGCGGGGACGAGGACTACGTGACCCCGACGATGGCACGCTCCGGCGACAAGGTCGTGGTGACCAAGGGAGCGGCGATCGAGGCGACCGCGCTGTTCGCCGCGACTTTCCCCGAGCGGCTGCGGGCGGCGATCGGCGACGAGGCCGTGGTCGCTGCCGACGCGTTGTTCGAACAGATGACGGTGGTGCCCGAGGCGGTGATCGCCCGTAAGTTCGGGCTGCGCGATCGAGGCGTCACCTCGATGCACGACGCCACGGAGGGGGGCGTGCTCGGAGGGCTGCTCGAGGTCGCGATGGCCTCGGGCAACGGGATGCGGATCGACCGTGACGCGATCCCGGTGCTCCCCGCGGTTCGGGCGGTCTGTGACCACGTGGGGATCGACCCCTACATCTCGATCAGTGAGGGCACGTTGATCGCCACGGTGGTGCCCGACCGCGCCGAGGCGTACGTCGCGGCGCTCGCCGCGGCGGGGATCGCCGCGGCCGTGGTCGGGGAGGTCACCGCGCCCGGAGAGGGCCACGTGCTCGTCGTCGAAGGCCGGGAGGAGCCGCTCGTGCATCCTGGACTGGACCCGTTCTGGGGCGCGTTCGGGGCGTGGGCGGCGGGCGCGTAGTCTGTCGCGCGTGGATCTCCTCTGCATCGGCGACGTGATGCTCGATGTCCGTGTGGACGCGGGCGCGCTCGTGCGCGGCGGCGACGTGCACGGCCGCGTGGTCGTGCAGCCGGGCGGCACATCGGCGAACGCGGCCGTCTGGGCGGCATGGGACGGGGCGACCGCACGCGTGCACGGGGGTGTTGGCGCCGATCTCGGCGGGCGTCTCCTCGCCGAGGCGCTGCGCGACCGCGGGGTCAAGATGCACCTCACCCCGTACGCCGACGCGACGACAGGCACGATGCTGGTGGTCCACGAGCCGGGGGAGCGCTCGATGGCGGCCGACCGCGGGGCGAACGCCCGGTTCCGCGCCGACGAGCTGCCGGGCATGCTGGTCAGCGGCGCCGTGCTGGTCTCGGGCTACCTCCTGTTGCACGAGGACACCCACGCGGCCGGGCTCGCGGCGCTCGCGCGGTCGGTCTCGCCGTTCGTCGCGGTCGACGCCGCGTCGTGGCCGCTGGTGGAGTCCTTCGGCGTCGATCGGTTCTACATGGTCACCGAGAAGGCGACCGTGCTCCTGGCGAACGAGCGCGAGGCCGAGACCCTGACGGGCACGACGGGAGAGTCGGCCGCCAAGCTCCTGGGGGGCCGGTTCCCGATCGCGTGCGTGAAGCTGGGCGCCGAGGGGGCGGTGGCGGCCGTCGACGGCGCCCTGCACCGGGTGCCGGCCGAGCCGATCGACGAAGCGGACCCGACCGGCGCCGGCGACGCGTTCGACGGCGTGTTCCTGGCGGCCCTCGCGCGCGGCGCCGACGTCGACGACGCCCTCGTGCGCGCCTGTCACGCGGGGACGCTGGCCGCCGCGAGCCTGCACGCGTGGCCCGAAGACGGGGCTCGATGACGCTTCGGGTGAGCGACGAGATCCGCGACGCGCAGGCCACGGGCCGGGGGGTCGTGGCGCTCGAGACCAGCGTGATCGGCCAGGGCTTGCCGGCTCCGCGGAACCTCGAGTGCGTCGAGCGGATGAGCGCCGCGATCCGTGCCGCGGGCGCCGTGCCCGCATGGGTCGGTATCGTCGACGGGGCGGTGTCGGTCGGTCTGACCGGGGACGAGCTCGGGCGCTTCGCGATGGCAGGGTCCGCCACCAAGGTGGCCAGGCGTGATATCCCGATCGCGATCGCGACCGGGGCGCTCGGCGCGACCACCGTGAGCGCGACGATCTGGGCCGCCGCGGTCGCGGGGATCGTCGTGGGGGCCACGGGCGGCATCGGAGGCGTGCACCCGGGAGACGACCCGGACGTGAGCGCCGACCTCTTGGAGCTGGCCCGAACGCCGGGTCTCCTCGTGTGCTCGGGACCCAAGTCGATCATCGATCCGGCCGCCACGGCGGAAAAGCTCGAGGAGCTCGGGGTCGCGATCGTGGGCTACGGGGTCGACCGGCTGCCGTTCTTCCTGGCGCGTGAGGCGCCCGTCGAGCTGGAGCATCGGGTCGACGATCCCGCCGGCGCGGCCGCCATGCTTCGGGCCTCGCTCGGCCTGGGAACGCGCTCGACGCTGCTGCTCTGCAACCCGGTACCGGCGGCGATCGCGATGGATCCCGGGCAGGTCGCCGCCGCCGCCGTCGAGGCGGAAGCCCGTGCCGATCGGCACGGCGCCCAAGGGAAGGCTCGCACTCCGTTCCTGCTGGCGGCGCTCGCCGAGATCACGGGCGGACGCAGCCTGGAGGCGAACCTCGCGCTGCTCGAGGACAACGCTCGCGTCGCGGGCCAGATCGCCGCGGCGGTCGGCGCATGAGCGCTCCGTCGTTCGATCGTCCACCGGTGTCTCCGGCGGCCCGTATCCGTCGCAACGCGATGGCCGGCGCGATCGGACCCATGGGGTTCCTGGCCGTCTCGTTCTCGATGGCGATCCTTCGCCCCGACGTGATCCAGGCCCAAGGCTGGGCGAGCTGGCCGAGCAGCATGGCCGTCGGGGGTCCGATCGGCGTCGGGCAGATCATGGCGTTCCTCTGGCTCTCGGGGTGCTACACGGTGTTCGCGCTGGGGGCGCTCCGGCCGGCGCTCGACGACCCGCTCGCGCACGGGGGGTTCCTCGCGGTGGCCGCGGGAGACGTGCTGCTGGCGTTCACGACCGACGGACCTGGGGCGGGCCGATCCTGGCACGGCATGCTGCATCTGGCGGGGGTCACCCTGGTGACCGTCGCCACCCTGGTGGCCACGGCGGGCGTGACGCGCGCGACGCGTTCGCGTGCGGACTGGCGCGCCTGGCGGTTCGTGGCGTGGGTGCCGTTCGCCGCCGGAGCTCTCGGCGTCGTGAGCGTCGCCGAGATGGGATGGGCCAAGGTGACCTACGTGGTCGGGATCAGCGTGCCGGCCGCCGTCGCCGCCTGGCTGATCTACCGCGACGCGGCGCGCGAGCTCGAGGACGAGGCGGCCGCTACCTGAGCCAGGTTTTCCCGATCGCTTTGGAGAAGTGCCAGGCGTATCGCATCGACTTCGGCTTCTTCGACTCGCCGCCTCGCCGCGTGAGGAACGTGACGGGCACCTCGACCACGCGCGCGTGCTGCCGCAACGCCTCGATCGTGACCTCCGACGTCCAGAACTGGTCCTGCACGAGGATCAGCGTGCGCAGGGTCTCGGCCCGGGTCGCCCGGTAGCCGCTCGAGATGTCGGTCACCCGCTGACCGGTGAGGATCGTCACGACCCACGAGAAGAAGTGCACGCCTGCGTGACGGATGAACGGCCCACCGCGCTCGAAGTCACCGAGCATCCGCGAGCCGTTCACGTGGTCGGCGCGACCCTCGACGATCGGCGCGATCAGCAAGGGGATCTCCTCGGGCAGGTGCTGGCCGTCGGCATCGAGCGTCACCACGATGTCGGCTCCGAGCTTGAGGGCGACGTCGTAGCCGACCCGCAACGCCATCCCGCCCCCGCGGCGGATCGGCAGGGTCGCG
>JANLXF010000177.1:0-1803 GCA_031364965.1 Actinomycetes bacterium
CCTCCGAAGCCGTCGCCAACGAAATGTCCGAGACGCTGAAGAAGGATCAGGACGGGCTCAACCCGGTCTTCATCATGGCGCACTCGGGCGCCCGCGGTAACATGGCGCAGATTCGTCAGCTCGCCGGTATGCGCGGCCTGATGCAGAAGCCCACAAAGAAGCTTACGGGCGGCGTCGGCGAAATCATCGAATCTCCGATCACCTCGAACTTCCGCGAAGGCCTCACCGTGCTCGAGTACTTCATCTCGACCCACGGCGCCCGGAAGGGCCTGGCCGACACCGCCTTGAAAACGGCGGACGCCGGCTACCTGACCCGTCGGCTGGTGGACGTGGCGCAGGATGTCACGGTCACCGAGGAAGATTGCGGGACCATCATGGGCCTGGAGATCTCTTCGCTCAAGGAAGGCGAGGACATCATCGAGCCCCTGCGCGAGCGCATTCTCGGCAGCGTCGCGGCCGAGGACGTGTTCGATCCGCACGAGCTGGACGAGGACGGCGACCAGAAGCTCCTGGTCGAGGCCGGCAAGCTGATCGACGAGGACACCTCCAACGCGATCGACGACGCCGGGATCGAGAAGGTCAAGATCCGGTCGGTGCTGACCTGCGAGGCGCGCCGAGGCGTCTGCCGGATGTGCTACGGCCGCAACCTGGCCACCATGGACATGGTGGACATGGGCGAGGCGGTGGGCATCCTGGCGGCCCAGAGCATCGGCGAGCCGGGCACGCAGCTCACGCTGCGGACCTTCCACATCGGCGGTACCTCCTCCCGCATCGCGGAAGAGGCGGAGCGCCGGGCGCGGTCCGACGGCAAGGTGAAGTACACCGACGGCCTCGAGTGGTCGGACGTGCCGGTCGAGTACGAGGACGGCACCAAGGGCACTATCCGCGTCGTGCTCACCCGCGAGGACGAGTCGGCGTCGGATGAGAACAAGGAAGGGATCCTGGTGGTGGACCCGAAGGATCCGAAGCGGGTCCTCAACCGCTACCCGGTCCCCGAGGGCGCGCTCCTGGCGGTCAAGGAGGGCGACCTCGTCACCAAGGGCGACAACGAGCGCCGGGCGACGATCCTGTACACCTGGGATCCGTACAATGACCCGAGCATCATCAAGGCCGACGGCGAGCTGCGCTGGAAGGACCTGGTGCCGAGCGTCACGCTCCGCGAGGAGCTGGACGAGGGCACCGGCCTCCGGAGCATCGTCGTCATGGCCGACCCGGACCGGGAGCTGCATCCGTCGGTGCTGGTCTACATACCGAACCGGAAGGACCCGCAGGAGTACACCCTGGCCGAGGGGAGCCGCGTCATCCTGGGCTCGCCGACCGACCAGGTGAGCCGGGCCATCGAGATCCCGGACGCGGCCAACCCGTGGAGCACCAAGTTCCACGTGGACGAGCGGCCGATCAACGAGGCGTGGCCGAGCAAGACCAAGAAGGAGTCGAAGGACAAGACCGTGTTCCTCAGCCCGCCGGTGAAGGTGGCGAAGGGCATCACGGTCACCAAGATCCCGCGGCAGGCGTACAAGACGCGCGACATCACCGGCGGCCTCCCGCGCATCGCGGAGCTGTTCGAGGCGCGGCGGCCCAAGGATCCGGCCACGATCTCCGAAGTGGACGGCGTGGTCAAGTTCGGCGAGATCAAGCGCGGCAAGCGCGAGATCTACGTGTATCCCGAGACTCCGGCCGGTCAGGCGGAGGAGACGGAGCCTCAGCTGTACGAGGTGCCCGCGGGTAAGCACCTCCGGGTCCACGAGGGCGATCGGGTGCGCGCCGGTGACCGGCTCACCGAAGGTCCGGTGAACCCGCACG
>JANLXF010000223.1:0-5208 GCA_031364965.1 Actinomycetes bacterium
GATCGGCACCGCCGAGCCGCCGATCCAATCAACGTAGGCGTCGCCTGGGTAGAACTGCGGACCCACATCCTTCTTGAAGCTCGCCGCGCGCGGCGCCCAGACCCACTCGACGTTGTTCGCGCCGCGGGTGGCGAAGATGTCGTAGATGTGGCGCCAGGCTTGGATGAACTCCGCCGGGGTCCCGATGTACTCGCGATCGCCCGGTGACTGGTCCATCTCCCAATTGAAGCGCAGGAGCACCGGCCCCGAGAGAGCCTTCATCCCGTCGGCGGCGGCCCTGATCACGTCGTCGTACTGGCCGGCGGCGATCTTGGCCGCCCGGTTGCCGTCGGGCGTGTCGTCGGTGCCCCGCCACGAGATCAGTGGCAATTGCCCCCTGTCCAGCTGCCACTGCTCGAAGTTGTAGCTGTGATCGGTGAACGGGTGGTACTTGTTCGCGATCGCGAGCTTGCGGCCGACCTTGCCCTCCAGTGAGGTCACCGCGTCGAAGATCGACTGTCCGGACTTGGCGTTCGCGTAGGCGCCCCACATCACGCCTGTCGCGGGGGCCGACGTCGTCGAAGCGCTGAACGCTGCCGGCGCGGTCAGGAGCGCGGCCAGCATCGCGATCGAGATCGCGGTGCCGAGCGCGCCGGCGCCCCATCGGGACCACCGACGCCTTCGTAGGGCCGTGCGGGTCATACCAGGCCTCCCCTCGGTTCTGTACGTCTTCCTTCGGCGGGACGAACGGGGGTCCTGGAGGGGGTGGGTGGGGGATTTCGTGGTCAGGAAGTACTAGTCCCGGGGTCGTAAGCCCATGGGAGAGAACCATCCCCCATGTGTGGGCTGCCCGTTGCCCCAGGGGAAATCGTCCGGTACCATACGCACCTCGGTGTAGTCCGTGTGCCGTACCCCCAGAATGCTTGTCCTCGAACGCGACGCGAAGGAGTCCCCCCCCGATATGCGACGCTCCCTCGGAACCCTATTGGCCGCGATGCTGGTCGTGGCCGCGGTGCCCCAGGCCGCGTCGGCGGCACTCCCGCTGACGCCCGACCTCACCTGGGGCACGAACGGCAAGGTCAACGCGATCCTGCGCGTCGGTAACTCGATCTATCTAGGCGGTGACTTCACCGCTCTGCAAGACCCGGTGACCGATGCGACGGTGCAACGGGCGTTCATCGGCTCCATCGACGCGATCACGGGACAGCCGACCTCGTTCGCCCCGACGCTGAACGGTACGGTGTTCGCCTTCGCGGTCTCGCCCGACGGGACGAGGCTCTACGTGGGCGGCAACTTCACGACCGTGAACGGGGCTAATCAGCGCCGCATCGTGCAGTTCGACACCGCCACGGGGCAGCGGACATCGTGGAAGCCGAGCCCAGGCGCGCCGAACAACGTCGTCCGCGCGATCGCCGTCTCGACGGATCGCGTGTACATCGGCGGCGCCTTCACCAGCCTGGGAACGACCAGCGTCATGCGCCTCGCGGCGCTCAGCCCCACGACCGGCGCGCAGGTCCCCGGGTTCAACCCCACCGCCGACAACCTCGTGCGTGACATCGTCCTGGCATCGAACCGCCTGTGGCTCGGCGGCAACTTCTCCAACGTGAACGGCACCAGTCAGAACAAGCTCGCCGCGATCGATCCCACGACCGGCGCGACGATCGGCGGCGTGTACCACCCGAGCTACCCGATCTTGGACCTGGCGGCGGGCACGCGACTTTACGCCGCGGGCGGCGGCGGCGGCGGGAAGGCGCTCGCGGTGAACCTCGCCACGGGCGTCATGATCTGGGAGAAGAGGACCGACGGCAACGTCCAGGGCGTCGACGTCTTGAACGGAACGCCCTACTTCGGTGGCCACTTCTTCAAGTACGACTCCAAGGTCGTGGACCAGATGGTCCGCGCCGATGCAGCCACCGGCGTGCTCGATACGCCGTGGCTCCCCGTGGTGACCGCTGGGTTCCTCGGCGTGTTCGCGGTCGACGCCTTCAGCAACAACAAGCTCTACATCGGCGGCGACTTCACGCGCGTGCAGTCACAGAAGCGGCTCAACTTCGCGCAGTTCACGGACAGCTCCGCTCCCACCACGGCCGACCTGGGCCTGGCCTTCGACGGCGCGCCCACGACGGTCAACGTCGGACAGCAGATCACCTACACGGCCACGATCTCCAACGCGGGCCCCGACTCCGCGCTCTCGACCATGCTCACCGACGTCTTGCCGTCCACCCTCGACTTCGTGAGCGCACCGGGGTGCACCTACAACTCGGGATCTCGCACCGTCTCGTGCGCCCTGGGCACCGTGATGTCGGCGGGGGACTCCGCCACGATCGTCGTCTCGGCGAACTCGTCGGGCTCGATCGATAACACCGCCACAGTGTCAGCCTCCACGGTTGATCCCAACACCGCCAACAACTCCGCCACGGCCACCACCCCGGTCGAGAGCTCGGGCGGCGCCGACCTCGGGATCACGACCGTCGTCCCCTCGAAGATCGACCAGCGCACGAACTTCGCCTACGTGCTGACCGTCGAGAACCACGGTCCGAACGTCGACGGCGGCGTCGTGGTGACCGACGTCCTCCCGGCGAACTTCGTCGCGAACGGTTCGGTGACCACGACGCTCGGATCGTGCACCGGCACCACGACGATTACCTGCGGTCTGGGGTCGATGAACGCGACGGACACGGCGACCGTCACGATCCCGGGCACCGCCACCGCCACCCCGCAGACGCTGATCAACTCCGCGTCGGTCGACGGGCTGCAGACCGACCCGGTGGCCGCCAACGACGTCTCGACGACCTACGCGAGCGTGGTCGACCCCGGCCAGTCCGGCGACGCGACGGCGCCGGTGAAACAGTCGATGCAGATGCGGGACCTCGACACGGACGGCTTCGTCGACACGGTCACGGTGACCTTCAACGAGAACCTCGCCAAGTGTGCTGCGCCGTGCACCGCCGGCTGGACCCTCACCGACGTGCCGGGCCTCGGCGAGCTGCAGTCGGTGACCACTTCGGGCTCGACGGCGACGCTCACGATCGCGGGGTGGACCGGGCAGGAGGACACGGCCCTTGGGCTGTTCGACGTGGCTCTCGGGGCCCAGAACGCGATCCAGGACGCGGCCGGCAACCACCCGAGCTTCGCGGCGACCGCGCCCACGGACGCGGCCGGTCCGGTGCCCACGGGCTTCCGCAGCCAGCACGCAGATAGCCCCGTGTGCGCGGGGTTGCCGAAGACGGGCGTACTTGAGGTCTGCGATGAACTCACCGCCGAGTGGAGCGAGCAGATCGCCACTTCCTCGATACCCGCTACCGCCACTTTCACCGTCACCGATCCCGCGGGCTCGGGGCACGACCTCCTGACGGTGCCCGGGTTCATCCAGGGCGCCATGGACCTGGGGAGCGACGGGTACGTCACGACCGACGGAGCGAGCGCCTCGTGGTCATCGTCCACGCTCCGCCTGTCGTCCGCACGCGACGCGCTCACGGTGCGGGTCCTCGGGTCGTGCACGGGAAACGGTTGTGGCGCAATCGCCGCCGCCGGGAACGTTCCCAAGGTGGTTTACGTGGCGGCGACATCGATCCAGGACGGAGCAGGCAACCCCGCTGGCGGGAGCTTCACGAAGCTTACCCAAACGATGTTCTAGGGGGGCCGCACCGGTACCCTTGGTCACCATGGAACAGGTGCTCCCCGTCAGCAGGCGCGTCCGCGCCCCCGTCGCGGCTCCCGCGGCCAAGCGGCTCCTGCCCGTCTGGTGGCCGATCGCCCCCTTCCCCGGGATGTTGTTCCTCTGGCTGATGGGCCTGAACTACCTGATCTGGCCCCTGATCGGCCTCTGTCTGCTGATCGGCCTGTTCGTGCGAGGCGACATCAGGGTGCCGCCGCGGTTCGGCCTGTGGATGGTGTTCCTCGCGTTCGTGCTGATCTCGGCGACGCGGCTCACCGCGCCCGACCGTGCGATGTCCTACGGCTATCGCTTCTCGATGTACTTCAGCGCGACGATGTTGCTGCTCTACCTCTACAACACGCCCCGATCGGTGCTTCCGCTCCGCACGATCGTGAACTTCGTCGCGCTCGGCTGGTGCATGGTGGTGATGGGCGGGCTCCTCGGCCTCATCGCCCCGAAGGTGGAGCTGGTGAGCCCGATGGAGCTGCTGCTGCCGACGGCGATCGTCGAGATCCCGTTGGTGCGCGACATGGTGTCGCCGGCGTTCGCCAAGGAGGCCGCGTTCGTCGGGCTCGGCATCCACCGAACCCAGGCGCCGTTCCCGTACCCGAACGCGTGGGGGTCCAACTTCGTGCTCTTGACCCCGTTCGCCTTGTGGTCGTTCCTGGTGACGTGCCGTCGCAGCTGGCGCCCGGTGCTGGGAGCGCTCATGGTGTTCTCGATCGTCCCGTTCTTCTTCTCGCTGGACCGCGGCGCGTGGCTGGCGCTCGCGGTGGGACTCCTCTACGGTGGCCTGCGGTTGGCGCTGGCACTCGACATTCGAACGATCAAGTGGTTCGGCCTGGGTGCGGTCGTGCTTGCGCTCCTGCTCGTGTTCACGCCGCTGAAGAACGTGTTGATCACCCGCGTGGACAAGAACTACTCCGACAAGGGCCGCATCGGGCGGAACCTCGTGGCGCTCGAGCTGGCGCAGCAGAGCCCGCTGCTCGGGTACGGCGCACCGCAGGCGGCCGAGGACAACCCGGCGAACGCCGCGGTGGGCACCCACGGACAGCTGTGGCTCGTCATGATCTCGAACGGGATCCCGGCGCTCCTGATGTACATGGGCTGGCTCATGTATCTCGCGGCGCGTTCGGGAGGGCGATTGCGCACCGCGCGCGACATCAGGTTCTGGCCGCACCTGACGATCCTGATGGCGATCTTCATGTCGCCCTACTACGAGCTCCTGCCGCTGCAGATCCACACGATCATGGTCGCCGCCGCGATCATCGCGCGCGACGGACTTCCCTCGGTGCGCCCCGGCTGGCTCGCGTCGACGCCCGAGTTCGGATCGCCCGCCCCGGTGGAGATCGCGTGAGCGGAGCCACCGGCTCCGCGCCCACGCGCGTCGCGTACGTGGGCGGCTGGGGCCGCTCCGGCAGCACCCTTCTCGATCGGATCCTGGGCCGGGTGCCGGGGTTCGTGTCGGTCGGGGAGCTGCGCATGATCTGGCGTCGCGGCCTGGTCGGTGACGCGACCTGTGGGTGCGGGAGCGCCTTCCGCGACTGCCCGTTCTGGACCGAGGTAGGCGC
>JANLXF010000257.1:0-22083 GCA_031364965.1 Actinomycetes bacterium
TTGGCGCCAACGAGTTTCCCAACGTTCTCGATCGTCGGGAAGAACAGGTCCCACTGGATCGTGTCGTTCTGCACCTTGTTCATCGCCTCGGACATCCCCGCGAACTGGGTGTACTCGACCTCGACGCCGAACTCGGACTGGAACTGCTTGATGACCTTCTTGTAGATGTAGTCGTTCCAGTTGTAGACGCGCAGCGGACCGGCCTCCTGGGGCAGGGAGTCCGCGATCGCCGGGATGTCGTCGTACAGCGGCAGCGTAACCGGCGCGTCGGGCCTGGCGAGCGGGATCCCACCGCTGCCGACCGACTCGCTGGCGCTTCCCGACGAGGTCGTCGAGCTGTCGCGGCACGCGGCCAGGATGGCGCTCATCGACGGCAACACGATGCCTGCCGCGGCCGCCCGCTTCAGGAAATCACGTCGGCTTTGGGTCGGCGGAGCCTTCCGATGCGGCATACAGGAACCCCCCTCGCTGCTGATGGAGAAGACCCCAGGGGTCTACCGGCGCGCTCTCGCGCTGTCAAGACAAGGCCCTTACAGCGGATGACCACCAGTCAGGGCGTGGGCTCCGTCCCGGGTCCGCCCCTCACGCCACGGCTGCTAGCGTCGACGCGATGAGTCTGGAGCGAACCGCATTCTGCAACAGGGATCAAGCGTGACGAATCGCGTGAGCGGCGACCGCAGGTTCCTGACAATGGATGACGGCGTGCGGATCGCCGTGACGCTTCACTATCCCGACGACGTCCCCCCGCCGTGGCCCGTCGTGTTCGAAGCGCGCCCATACCGCAAAGACGACCTGTCGGACGCGACTCCGATGTACCGAAGGTTGTGCGATGAGGGGGGCCTCGCCGTCTGCCGTGCCGACGTGCGCGGCACCGGCTCGAGCGAAGGGATCGCACTCGGAGAGTACTCCGGCCGGGAGTGGGACGATTGGCTCTACGTGATCGACTGGTTGTCGACCCAGGATTGGTCGAACGGCAACGTGGGCATGTTCGGCACTTCCTATAGCGGATTCAACGCGTTGCAGATGGCTGCGCTTCGACCTCCGGCGTTGAAAGCGATCATCCCGATCTATGCGACCGATCGCCGCTACACCGACGACGTGCACTACGGGGGTGGTGTCCGCCGCGGCCTCGACTTCCTGGACTATCCGATGAACATGGTGGCCATGAACGCCCTGCCGCCCGTGCCCTCGGTGTTCGGGGAAGGGTGGCGCGAAGAATGGATGCGTCGGATCGACGCCAACGAGCCGTGGGAATTGGACTGGCTCGAACAGCAGGACGAGGGGATGTATTGGCGTCATGGTTCGGTCTGGTTCGACGACTACGAGCGTATCGATGCCGCCACGATGATCGTGGCCGGACACGCAGATGGATATCGGAACATGGCGTTTCGAGGGTTCGAGCGGCTCCGTGGACCTAAGCGCTTGCTGTTCGGACCGTGGAGCCACATGAGTCCTCTCGCGTCCATGCCCGGGCCACGCATCGACCATGTGCCCGAGATGATCAGATGGTGGCGGCGCTGGCTCGCGGGCGACGACAATGGCGTGGAGCGCGAACGATCGATCCAGCTGTTCGTGCGACGACCGACCACACCTGAACCGGACCTCGAAGATCACCGAGGCGAGTGGCGAGCCGAGTCCACGTGGCCCCCTGAACGGCTTAGGGAACAGGTGCACCCCCTCGCAGAGGCCGGATCCGCGGGAGGTTTCCGCGCTGGAAGCGGCGACGTGCTCGAGGTTCGGGGCGACGTCGGCGTAACCGCGTCGATCTGGTGCGGGGCCGATCTACCGTTCGGCTCGCCATGGGACCAGAGGGCGGATGAGGCCTTCTCGCTCGTCTACGACTGGGCTTCCGCATCGACCGAGATCGAGATCGTCGGCCACCCACGCGTCGAGCTGCGACTCGCGTCCTCGACACCTGTGGCCTTCGTGAGCGCGAAGCTCTGCGACGTGTTCCCGAGCGGCACATCCTCACTGATCACGCGTTCGATCCTGAACCTCACCCACCGTGACGGGCACGACGATCCAACGCCGCTGCCACTGGGCGAGTTCATGCAGATCGAGCTCGAGCTCGACGCCACGGCGTACGTCTTGGAGGTGGGGCACCGTCTGCGTCTCGATCTCGCGGGCGCCGACTTCCCGTCCAGCTGGCCCCCGCCGCGAGCCGGCACGATATCCGTCGACCCCGCGGGGTCACGACTGATCCTGCCCGTGCTCGACGGCGCGCCCGTCGTTCGCCCGGTCTTCGCAGAAGGGGATGCCGAGGCACACCGACCGGATCGCGTGACGTGGACGATCGAGGACGACGTGCTCGCGCGACAGCGCCGCGTGAGGATCGACCACGGCGGTCTCCGGGGCCGGACGGGGGCGGTGTCGATCTCCGACACCTACGGGGGCGAGATCGGCGTCTCCACGATCGATCCCGGCCTCGCCTGGGCGACGGGCGGCACCACCTTCGAGCTCGCGTTTCCCGAGGCGACGGTGAGGACGGCGTCGCGAGGATCATTGCGAAGCGACAGAGACACGTGGCACCTCGAGCTGGAGCTCGAAGTCTTCGAGGACGACCGACCGATCGCGCATCGACGTTGGGAGCGCTCGGTGCCGCGCCACCTACAGTGAACCCGTAGGGCCGACCGAGCCTCGAGGCCTGACCTGCGGTCTCGGCCTCTCACGGCGCTGGGTGCTAGTGTCCGCGCGACATGGCTCGGGGTCGCGGATCGGCGGAAGACAACTCGCTCACCCTGCTGTATCCGCGTGGGTTCTGGAAATGGGCCGCATCGCCGGGCGTACTTTGGCTGATCTTGCTGTTCGTTGTGCCGTTCTATGCTCTCGTCTCGATGGCGGGCGGCTCGCTGGATCCCGCCACCGGCAGCGCGGTGCCTCAATGGAACCCCGCCTACTGGGATCGAGCGTCGTTCCACTACGTGACCCAACAGCTCATCTCCGTCGACGGCGTGTATCGGATCGTCTTTCTTCGCACGCTCCGATACGTGTTCACCGCCGTGGTGCTCTGCTTGGTGGTGGGCTATCCGGTCGCGTACTACGTGTCACGGCTGCAGGGACGCATGCGCGGCCTCGTGCTCGCGCTCCTCGTTCTGCCGTTCTGGATCAGCTACCTGATGCGGATGCTCGCGTGGGTCGGGTTGCTGAACGAGGAGGGACTGGTCAACCGGATCCTGATGGGCATCGGTCTCCTGCACGATCCCTACCCGTGGCTCGAAGGGAAAAGCATCACCGTAATCTTCGGGCTCGCCTACGGGTACGTGCCGTTCCTGATCCTGCCGCTGTTCGCCGCGCTCGACCGCCTCCAAAACAGCTATCTCGAGGCGGCGTGGGACCTGGGCGCGAGCTCGTTCAGCACCTTCAGGCGGGTGACGCTGCCGCTGTCCAAGAACGGGATCCTCGCCGGGGTCGCGATCATCATGCTGCCGATGTTCGGCGACTTCTACACCGCCTACCTGCTGTCGAACGGACGATCGAGCACGTCCATGATCGGCAACTCGATCCAGTCGCTCTTGCAGGAGACGACGTTCGGGTACGCGCAGGCACGCGGCGCCGCGCTCGTGACGGTGCTGGCGATGTTCGTCTCGATCCTGACGCTCTACTACATCTTCTCGACCGCTCGGAGCACGCGGGAGGCGACCCGCGCATGAGCGTCGTCGGGAATCTGCTGGCGAACCCATGGCGCAAGCACCGCTTCCTCGCTGTGTACACCTGGCTCTACATCGCCTGGGCGATCATCCCGGTGGTGATCGCGATCGGCTTCTCGTTCAATGCGGGCCGCTCGCGTAGCGTCTGGCAGGGCCTCTCGCTGGAGTGGTGGATCCGGAACCCCGACCTGTCGTTGCTGCACGATCCGACCCTTGCCTCGGCGATCCGTCAGAGCCTGATCCTCGCCGTCGTGACGATGGCGATCGCGACACCGATCGGGGTCGCCCTCGCCCTAGGGCTCGCGCGCTGGCGCGGTCGCGGATCCGGTGCGGCGAACTTTCTGATGCTGCTTCCGCTTGTGACCCCCGAGATCGTGCTGGCGACGGGGATTTTCTTCACGCTGGTCTTCCTATATCCCTTCCCACGGCCGGGCACGATCGGTCAGATCGTGGGCCATGTCACCTGGTCGATCCCGTACGTGGTCGTCGTGTTACGCGGACGGATCTTCGGGGTCGGGCCCGAGCTCGAGGAGGCCGCGATGGATCTCGGGGCACCGCCCCTCGACGCCCTGCGGCGCGTGATGCTCCCCGTCCTCGCCCCGGCGATCTTCGCGGCGTTCACGATCGTGTTCGCCCTGTCGATCGACGACTTCGTGACGAGCCAGTTCCTCGCCACCGACCTCAACACCCAGACCGTGCCGATGCTGATCTACAGTTCGGGCCGCACGGCGCCGAACCCCGCGCTGAACGCCACCGCCACGCTGATGCTCGTGATCTCGCTGGCCGCGATCGGTCTTGGCGTAGGCGGCATGCGGGTCCTCGCGAGGCGCCAGGGCATGCAGGCCAAGGGCTCCGACGTTGCAAGCTTCCAGCTCTGATCCGCGTCACACGTGGTCGCGAGGGATCTCGCGGTCCCACGTCCGCTCGAAGAACAGGTTCTCGTCCTCGAAGACCTCGAGGTGCTCGTGCAGGAGGAACTCGGTGGTTGTGCTGGAAAGCCGACTCCTCGTCTCGATCCGCACCCGCACGTCGTTCCGGCTCCACGTCAAGGTCCGGTCGCACGTGACGACCGCCGAAAGTGGGTCGCCTCCGCAGATCGTGTAGACGTCGAGGTTGCGCTCACCGAGGGCGACGCCGTCGGGGAGCCGCATCCGGCGGTCGCCGTCCTGGTTCATTCGCAGCGCGATCCGGCCGGTGGCGAGATCGCGTTCGACTACGTGGAAGGCGGTGTCCTCCTCGATCTCGGCCTTGAGGCGCGGTCCGGTCTCCGCAGGTCCGAATCCTGGCGACGGACCGTCAGGCGCGGTGGCGGGACGGATCGCCAGCTCCAGCCAGCACGCGGACCCGGTCTCCACCAAGATCGTGACCGGAGCCGGGGACGGCCAGAGCCAAGGCCAGTACGTGGTGGATATCGCGACCCGGAGTCGGTGTTCCGCCGCAACGGCCTGGCCCATCACGTCGAGCTCGATCTCGACATCCATCGCCTCACCCGGGATCACGAGGGCGGGGGCGTCGTGACCTTCCCGGTGGGTGAGGTTCAGCACGCCTCGCGAGATGAGCGTCGAGGTGCCGTCGGGGGCGACATCGCAGAGCCTCGCCATCACGAACGCGTTCGGCTGGTCGGCTCGTAGTCGAAGGCGTAGCCGGGGGTACCCGAGTAGCTCGAGTCGCCGCTCGAGCGGGGCGGAATCGAACGTCAGACAGAGCGCATCTTCTTCTTGCTGGTCAGGCGGATAGTCGACGACCGGTCCATAGGGACACCAGGTCCCCGCGAGCAGACCGTGCCGTTGGGACCCCGTATGGGTGAGCGTGCCGGTCTTCCCTGGGGCGGGAGCGAGCTCGGCGTCGGCGGTCAGATGCCAACGTTCGGGTTCGACCGAGGGCGGAGGCCACGACGTCTCGCGTACCCAGCGGCCAGGTCGATCGAGCGCGAGGGCGTGCGGGCCCGCCGGGTCTTGCATCCAGACCGCGAGCATCGGCTCTTCGTCGATCCCGTTTTCGACCCCCCGCAGCCAACGGTCGAACCACCGGACACACTCCTGCAGGAAGCCGATCCTGGGTCCCTGGGCGGCCTGTTGGGGCCACGCGTGCGGCCAGGGTCCGATCAGTCCCTTGCGAACGCCCGGCAGACCCGCGAGCGTCCGGGGGATCGCGTTCGTGTAGCCGTCCGCCCAGCCGCCCACCATGTAGACGGGACATGCGATGGCGGCGTAGTCCTCGCAGATCGAACCGTGCTGCCAGTAGGCGTCGCGCCGCTGGTGCTCCAGCCACTCGATGCTGAACGGGGGCGTGTCCCCGAGCCGCGTGCGCCATAAGGAGCGCCACCCCTCACCGACCACCGCCGGGTCGGGGGGCAGGGCGTTCATCGCGAACATGATCGAGGACCACGGCAGCATGTCCCAGTTCTGGACGCAGCCGCCGTCGTAGTGGACGTCGTCGGCGTAGCGGTCGTCGGTGGAGCACATCGATACCACCGCGCCCAGCGCGGGGGGCCGCCGCGAAGCGACCTGCAGGCCATTGAAACCCCCCCATGAGATCCCGATCATCCCGACTGCGCCGGAACACCACGGCTGACCGGCGAGCCAGTCGATGATCTCGACTGCGTCGTCCTGCTCCTGAGGTTCGTACTCGTCCTTCATCACGCCGTCGCTGTTGCCCGTGCCCCGGATATCCACGCGCGCGAACGCGTAGCCGTGCGCTGCGAACCACGACCCGATCGGCTCGTCTCGTGGCCAGGTCTGGTCGCCCTGCCGATACGGGAGGTACTCGAGGATCGCCGGAACCGGCGCTTCGGTGACGGGGCGCCACATCCTCGCCGCGAATCGCGACCCGTCGCCGAGCGTGATCCACGAGTGATCCGTGCGAGCGACCTCGAACGCGGCCACGCGGGGGTTGGAGGCCTGCGAGCTCATCGCCCGATCCTCCGCTGGCAACCCGCAGATGTCGTCATGGGTCTTCGCGTAGCCGAACGTCGGGTTCGCGCACCTGCCGATACTCTCTTGGCGCTCACCAGCGTGCAACAGCTCAGGGTAAGGCCGTCCCTACTGACTCCAGGAAAGCTCTTCCACCAGACTTGCTCGCACAGAGGCGAGGGGGACACATGAGGCTCGAGGACAAGGTGGCGATCATCACCGGCGGAACCGGGATCGGAGCCGCGGCCCCGCGGCTGTTCGCGCGCGAGGGGGCGAAGATTGTCGTCACTGGGCGACGCCCCGAGCCGATCGCGGCGGTGGCGGCCGAGGTCGGGGGTGTGGCCGTCCCCTGCGACGTCCGGGCGTGTCGCGCTGATAGTCGGCATCCCCTACCCTAGTTGGATGGTCTGCTCCCGGTGCGGCGCCCAGAACCGCTCAGAGCGGAAGTTCTGCACCAACTGCGGCGCCGCCCTCTCCGATCCCTGCTCGGCCTGCGGTGCGTCGAATGAGCCTGAGGACCGGTACTGCGGGGAATGCGGGGCCTCTCTAGCATCGGAGATCCAACCTTCTGAGGGCGCTGTGCAATCCGAACGCCGGCTGGTGTCCGTGATGTTCACTGACCTCGTGGGTTTCACCCCATTATCAGAGTTGCGGGACGCGGAGGACGTCCGGGCCTTGCTGTCCCGGTACTTCGACGAAGCACGCCGTATCGTGGGCCGCTACGGCGGGGTAGTCGAGAAGTTCATCGGAGACGCCGTGATGGCGGTGTGGGGATCACCAGTCGCGCGCGAGGACGACGCGGAGCGCGCGGTGCGGGCCGCGCTCGATCTGGTAGCTGCAGTGGTTGCAATCGGCGCGGACGACGGGATCGACGAGTTGGCCGCTCGCGGGGGAGTGGCGACGGGCGAGGCCGCGGTAGACCGAGGGGCCGAGCATGAGGGCAGCGTCATTGGCGATCTCGTGAACACGGCCTCGCGCGTGCAGTCCGCCGCGCGCCCGGGCCAGGTCTACGTGACGGAGGCGACGCGCCGCGCGACCGACGCCAGTGTTGCGTACGAGGACACGGGCGATCACCAGCTCAAGGGCAAACGCGAGCCCGCCCACCTGTTCCGGGCGCTCCGCGTCGTCGCCGGTCGAGGCGGGGTGCTCCGCGCGGCCGGGCTGGAGCCACCGTTCGTGGGGAGGGACCGCGAGCTGCGGATCGTGAAGGAGGCCTTCCACGGGACGGTCGAGGATCACGCCGCGCACCTGATGTCGATCACCGGCATCGGCGGCATCGGCAAGTCGCGCGTCGCATGGGAGCTCGAGAAATACATCGACGGGCTGCTCGAGGTCGTGTACTGGCATCGAGGACGGTGCATCCCGTACGGCGACGGGGTGGCGTACTGGGCCCTCGCTGAGATGATCCGAGGTCGGATCGGCGCCGCTGACGAGGAGCCGTCGACCGACACCCAGCGGTCCCTCGAGGCCTGGTTGCGGGAGTGGTGTCCGGACGAGGAGGAGCGCCGGTGGCTGGAGGCCCGCGTCGGGCAGCTCTTGGGGTTCGGTGAGGGCGAGATCTCGCGGCACGAGCTCGTCTCCGCATGGTGCCGGTTCTTCGAGGTGATGGCCGACCAGGCGCCGGTCGTGTTGGTCTTCGAGGACCTCCAGTGGGCGGATGCCGGACTGTTCGATTTCATCGACGAGCTCCTGACGCGCTGTCAGGACCGGGCCGTGCTGGTGCTGGTTCTCGCCCGGCCGGAGGTGGCGGAGCGGAGGGTCGGATGGAGCGCGGCGCGCCCAGGCGGGACGTCCATCGCGCTGGGCCCGTTGCGTGACACCGACGTCGACGCGCTCCTGACCGGCATGGTCCCGGGACTGCCCGATGCCCTCGTGGCGCGTATCCGGGACCGTGCCGACGGTGTCCCCCTGTACGCCGTCGAGACGGTCCGGATGCTCCTGGACCGTGGCATGATCCGCCGGACCGACGGCGGATTCGAGCTCACTGACGCGAACCTTCCCAGTGACCTGGATGTCCCCGAGACGCTTCAGGCCCTCGTCGGCGCGCGGCTCGACAACCTGCCGGACCCAGAACGTCGGCTTCTCCAGCACGCGTCAGTCTTGGGCAAGACGTTCTCGCCCGATGCGTTGCGCGAGGTCTCCGGCGTCGAGGGTCATGCGCTGGACGAACTGGTGGCGTCGTTGCGGGCGAAGGAGCTCCTGACGACGGTCTCGGATCCGATCTCCCCTGATCGCGGACAGCTTTCCTTCCTGCAGTCGATCGTGCATCGGGTCGTGTACGAGACCCAGTCTCGTCACGATAGGAAGGCCCGGCACCTGGCGATGGCGCGCTACCTCGAGGCATCGTGGGCCGGACAGGACGAGGATGTGGCCGAGCTGATCGCCGCGCATTACCTAGAGGCGTATGAGAGCGGTACGAGCGATGGTGACGCGCCCGAGATCCGCGCCCAGGCCGCGAACGCCCTCGATCGCGCGGGTCGCCGGGCACTCTCCCTCGCTGCCACGTCGGAGGCAGAGGTGTACTTCGACCGCGCGGCCGCCCTCGCGGAAGGCGACGATGCGCGTGTGGTGCTCGAAGAGCAGGCTGCGATGGCAGTGCACATCTCCGGCCGGCTCGAGGCCGCCATCGAGCGCTTCGATCGGGTGATCGACACGTACGAGCGACTCGGGGATCTGACGGCCGCCGCACGGGTCCGGGCAGCCGTCGGCGAGGACCTGTGGCTGCTCGACCGCCTGGACGAGGCGCTCGAGCGGATGGAGGACGCGTACGCGGCGCTGCAGGACCGAGACGATGCGAACGTCGCCGCCCTCGCCGGCCAGCTCGGTCGGATGCGCTACTTCCGAGCCGAGGGCACGGCGGCGCTCTCCGCTGCCCTGCCGCCACTCGAGCGAGCGCTCGAGATATCTGAGCGGCTGCGTCTCGCTGAAGTCCTCTCGGACGCACTGAATACCAAGGGCCTGGTGATCGGATCGCTCGAGCGGCCGCAGGAGTCCTTCGCACTGCTGCAGCGCGCCCTCGACGTCGGACTCGAGGGCAACGCGACCCACGCCATGCTGCGCGCCTACACGAACCTGTCGAACGAGATGATGCAGGCTGATCGACTCGACGCCGCGCTCGCATACCAGGAGGCGGGACGGGCGCTCGGGGAGCGAACCGGGTACCTCGGCGCCGCGTGGTTCCTCGCGTCACACACGACGGTGGTGCACGCCTGGGCCGGGCGATGGGACATGGTGGAGGAGCTGTGGCGACGGTTCGACGCCGTCCGCGACGACCCGGCGGCCCAGCAGGCTGTGACCGCCGACTACTCGTGGCTCGTCGTCGCGGGTCGCGGCCGCGGTGACGCCGACGCCGCCCAGGCGATCGGCGACCGCGTCCGGCGCTTCGAGGGATCCGGTGACTTCCAGCTTCGGGCATACGTAGACGTCTGCCTCGCGCTCGTTGCCGCCGTTCATGGTCGGAACGACGAGGCCCTCGAGCGCTCGCTTCGGATCCTTGACGAGCACGACGCGCTCGGCGTGCGTCACTGGATGTTCAAAACCGCTGTCCGTGACGCGCTGGAAGCGGCGACGGCGCTCCGCGACCTCGCCGAGGTGGATCGGATCCTGCTGCAGGTCGATGCAATCCCACCGGGCGGTCGGACGCCGACGCTCGATGCCACCATCCATCGGTTCCGGGCGATCCTGCTTGCGGCGGGCGGGGATGCGAACGATCGCCCCCGTGTCGATGAGTTGTTCCGCTCCGCGGAAGAGACCATGCGGCAGAGCGGCTTCCGATTCGAGTTGGCTCGCACCCTGCTGGAACATGCGGAGTGGCGGAGCGCCGCGGCTCTCGGCTCGGTCGAGCCGGCGGCACAGGGGGCCTTGGACATCTTCCACGAGCTCCAGGCCACTCCATGGCTAAGGAGAGCAGCGTCACTCGCCGCGAGCCCCTCACCCGTGTGAGCCCGCGGCTTGGCTCCCTGCTCGGCTTCTAGTACGGACTCAGGGAGTACGACGGCGCGATCTACGAGGTGCCTGACAACGCGTCCATGGGGGGCCTCGCGGTGAGCTGCTGGATCGCCAGCGCTGGCGCACGCGCGTAGAGCTCGCCGAATCTTCGAGTACCTGGAGATCTTCCACAACCGCAGGCGACGGCACAGCGCGCTGGGGATTCGTACCCCCGTCGAGTACGAGATGATGAACCCCTACCCGACCCAGGTCGCGTGATGGGTTCCACTGTCCCAACTCAACGGATCACGGGGCAGACCAGACGGGCATGTCATCCGCCTTCCTCTTCTCCCAATTGTCGAGTCGAGGCCCCGGTGATGGATCTGTGGTTCTAGCGCAAGTCAGCGCCTGTTCGAGGTGACCCCAGCACATAGACGAGGCGGATGCCGACCGAGACCAGGGACGTGATGGCAGCGCTCACCAGGCCAACCAGTGGGAGCCCCGCGACCGCCGCGAGAGCGATCAGCAGGAGCCTCCCGTCTCGTCCTCCGAGCAGCCGCCCGATCCAGGCCTCGGGAGCATCCGGCAACCCGAGGAGCTTGGCTCGATCCTTGGATGCCATCGATAGCATCGAGCCGGCCACGGCAAGGGTGGTGAGCCACACCACAGGGACGATTGCTGTGGTGGATGCGGCCCAGACGCCCACCCCGCCGATGATGGCTGCATCTGCAACACGGTCGAGTATCCCGTCGAGCATCGCTCCGCGCGCGCTCGTCTTGAGCCTCAGCCTGGCGATCTCGCCGTCGACTCCGTCGAAGATCGAAACCGCCTGAACGGACAGCCCCCCGGTGATCCCGTGACCGGCTGCCAACAGGAACCCCGCCACGATCGCGCCCAGAGCTACGAAGACGGACAGGAGGTCGGGAGAAACCGGAAGATGCGCCAACGCCATGCTGATCCGTGTCGAGATCGGCCGGTTGAGGCGCCTGGAGACCGGTCCGTCACTGTCCTTGCCAAGGGACCGACGAAGGCGGACGCGGGCCAATGAAAGATCCTGCGGGGTGTCGACGTCGGTCCAGGTATTGGGACCGACGGTCACCGCGACCACGGGGCATACGGCAGCCAGCGCAGTGAGCGCGCCCGAGAGCGAGCGGTCGCCTCGAGCCGACGCCGCGCGATGTGCCTCGAAGATGTCTGGTCCGAGGATGAACGCTCCGCAGTCGATGGCGGGCGAGTCCAGATCCTTGCTGAAGCCAGCGACCTTCCCTCCTTCGACCAGGACCTTGGTCCCTTCGGCCCATTCTCCGGGTGTCGGTGCCAGATCTACGAGCGCCGCCGGAGCCCCAACGGACACGAGATCCCTGAGCACGCTGGCATCGAAGACGTGATCGACGGTGATGATCATGAACAACTCCCCAGGGTCGATGTACGCCTCGGCAGCGGCGAGTGAACACCCGTTTCCCTGCTGCCAATTCGTCGCCTGGACCAGCCTCAGCGTCTCCCCTCCCGCCTTCGTGATGTGCCGGGTGAGGTTCTCGATGTCGTGACCGGCGATCACGAGGATCTCTTCCAGCCCGAGGGTCTCGAGCGTACGGACGCAGCGATCGATCAACGTCAGGCCGCCGAGACGCAGCGTCGCTTTCGACCGGCCATTCGATAGCGGCGCCATCCGTGAAGACAGCCCGGCCGCAAGGACCACGCCCTTCGCCACACCACAACGTGCTGTCTTGGACACCGCAACACCTCCCCGAGGGTCTCGAGCCGAAACACCGCCGTTCAATCTGAACGGCTTGCGACAGACACATAGTGAGGCGATGTCCTCGTGCGCTGTCGTTACCGAACCAGGATGGGCGTCGGGGGCGCGACCCGAACCACAACCTACGGCACAAGCGGCTGGATGTCCTATGAGCAGGCTCAGAGCCCCAATCAGTCCACTTCTTGCGTTCGATTCGCTCCCACAGTTCGGTGGCTGGTTGTACTCGAGGACCGGTACCACCGCAGCCGATCCGACCTAAACGGCGGCGCTGGACGTTCGACGCCAGGGCCAAGACCCCCACCAGTCCACCAACGAGCTCGGCATGGCGCCTCATCTGATCCTGGACCACGGCTTCCGCCGCCCTGATGTCCTGCGGCATCAGGAGGCGGCCCGCGCCGCCCTCCGGCAACACCCTCCGTTTCGAGAGCAGCCAGCCCAGCAGCTAGCCAGCTTGGCTCCCCTCGATACGGCAATGACGCGAGCTTCCAGATCACGGCCGCGGCGGGCTCGTAGGAGCCGACCAGGCCAGGATCTGGCCTCCTCGTGGGGATCGAGGAGGTCGTGCTCGGCGAGGTAGAGCAGAGAGGTCCTGACCTCCGGCTACTCTTATCACCGCTTCTGGACAGGCCTCTGCGCGACACTCGGGGTTCGTCTGATGCCGCTCGAGCTTCCTCGCGAGCCCTGCGTCTCGCTTCTGAGACACCTGTCGCTCAGTTTCATGAAGCTGTGACGCGAGCGACACCGGCCTACGGCTCACTCGACTCGAGAGATCGACCGGTGCGTGCACCGAGGACGGCGCCGTACACGACGTGGGCGATGATCATCGTGCCGGCCCGACCCGGTCGATCTTGTTCGGGGGGCGGCATGAGGTGCAGCGGCGGGAACGCGACCTTGTACGTGGCCGCCCAGACGGCGAGGCCGAAAGCGACCCCCGAGGCAAGATCTGCGCGACCGGACGGCAGCCGCTCGGAGAGCGCTCCATACGCCGCGCCGGCGGCGCCCCCGAACGCGAAGTGGGCCACGAGCGAGATCGCCCTGAGACGGGAGGCGCTCTGAGGGTTCCCGACCTCCTCGAGGCTGCGCCGCACGACCTGCTTCGGGGCCTGTTCCCCCAGGAAGCCCGCGCGCTGAGCGCTCCACATGAAGGCGCTCATCGCCGCGGTCGCCCCGAGGCCCGCTGCCGCCCCTGCCCGAATACGATCTCCGAGATGCGCCGTCGCTTCCGCCTTTCATCGCGGGTCTGGTCTGTTGCCATCCTTGGGCCCCAGCAAACCGTCTCGAAACGGCGGGCCGAGACCGAGCCTGGCAGGCGCGGCACGAAGACGTCGTCCCCCGCGTCTCCTCGAGCATCATCGACTCGAGAAGAACACCACGTTTACCTATCAGGCCTCGCGGGAAGTGACGGCACTCCTCCCCCTCCCTGCCTGGGAGGTCCAGGGGCAAGGCCCGTGGGGCGGCCGGCAATGCAGCGTCAGTCGCTGATGCCGGTGTGCCACCACGGAGACGTCGCGTCGGTCATGACCGGCCATATAGAAAGGAATGCCGCATGGAGACCGATCCGGGTCAGATGCCGCAGGACCCTAGCCAACCTCAACCCGAGGAGCCGGAGGAGCCGGGTCCCCAAGTCCCCACCGCCTGACCTCTTCGAAATGGCTGGTCCGGTGTTGCGGGCCTCTTGAGAGGTAATGGAACGCTCGGAGCGAACGCCCCCCACCTCGATTGGAAGAAGCTGTATATCGACACCGGCGACGCTGATCAGAACGCGTCGCTGCTCGCGAAGTTAGGGGCGAACAAGGACGCGATCGAGGATGCGTTCGGCGCACCGCTCACGTGGGAGCCCCTTCCTGGCAAGCGGGCCTGCCGGGTCGCGGTGTACCGAGACGGGGACGTGCTCCGCATCGATGACCACGACGCGTACGTGGATTGGTTCCTGGACACGAGCGGAAAGCTTCGAGCCGCGGTCGAGTCCTTCATGCGGGCTGGGCCATGAACGGTCCGCGCGCGCCTCTAGTCCATCGCCGGTTCGGCGGCCCTGGCCAGCGCCAACGCTTCCTTGACCGACAGGCCCCGCCCCTCCTGCACCGCACTATCGATGTCGTCCGTTCCCAGCTCAGCCTTAGCCCGCTCGACGTATCCGCGTCCGGGGACATCCTCCGAATAGACGTTCACGATGCCTTCCTCTCGGGCAATGATCTCGGCCGCCGCCGCGATCCGGACCGCTTGCCGAGGCCGGCCCTCTACTGCCTCGATCGCCGCGAGACCGATCATCGAGGTCCCGATCCCGCGGACGCTCCCGACGTCGTTGTAAGCCTGCACCGAATCGAGGAACGACCGGCGCGCGGCTACCGGATCGTCGGCCGAGAGGTGGGCCCATGCCATCTCGGCCAGGACTCGGGCCTCCTCGGCGCGGTCACCGATTGCCTCGAAGGCGGCCAACGATTGCTGATACAGACCGATGGCCTTCGAAAGATCGCCGCTCGTCGAGGCGAGCTGGGCCAGACAGCTAAGCGAGATGCCGGAGCCCTCCTTGTCATCGATTGATCGTTGAATGATCAGAGCCTCGTCGTATCTTGACGCGGCGATCGCAGCGTCACCCGACACGGCGTGGAGGATCCCGTCGAAGGTCGAGGCGAGTCCCAAAGCCCACGTGTAGTTCTGTGCGCGGCTACGGTCGAGCGCCTCGCCTGACCACTTGAGGGCCTGTTCGATGTCGATGGTCAATGAGTCGATCCCGAGGAGGAGCGCCGCGAGGGCCATCTCGTGATCTCCGTTGAGCTCTTGCGCGATGCGGTAGGACTCGAGGTATTCCTCGAGGGCCTCAACGAAGTGACCCAGCGTCGACGACGCCAGGCCAGCGGTGCGCAGCGCATTCGATCGACCGATGGTCGGTCCTTCATCCGTGACGGCGTCGAGGAACCCCCGCACATACGCCCGTGCGCTCAGATGCTTCGATCGGATATGCCAGTAGAGCCATAGGTCCCCGCACATCTGCATGCCGAGCTCAGCGGACTGGGAGTCCCCGCCCTTGGCCCCGCTCAGCAGGAAGTCGAGTCCCGCCCGCAGATCCGCATCTTCGAGGACACCTCGTTCGATCGATCCGACCTGATCGGTGCCTTCGATCCCGCGTCCGATGTCGGTGGCAACGTCGACGAAGTGAGCCGCATGCCTGCGCCCGATGAGGTCAGCTTCTGCGGCGGCCTGCAGCTCTTCGAGTGCATAGTCCCTGATCGTCTGCAGCATCTGGAACCTGTCTCCGGGACCCGGGATGTGGACCAGGCCCTCGTCGACCAGCGATCCCAGATCGTCGAGCACGGAACCGCCATCCTCGGAACAGGTGGCTTCGATGCTTTCGAGTGAGCATCCCCCTTGGAAGACGCTCATCCTGCGGAACAGCCGTTTCTCCGATGCGGTCAGCAGCGAGTGGCTCCAATCGATCGTGGCCCGAAGCGTTCGCTGCCGGTCCGGGCGATCGCGTGGACCCGCGGTGAGGACGTCCAGAGCATGGTCCAGCCGTTGCAGCAGGGCCTCCGGTGAGAGGAGGCCGACCCGGGCAGCGGCGAGCTCGATGGCGAGTGGCAGCCCATCCAGCCGTCGGCAGACCGCAACGATCGCGGGAGCGTTGTCCGCGGTTAGTTCGAATCCGCTCTTGGCCATCTTCGCCCGGTCCACGAACAAGGCGATGCCCGGATAGGCCATCGTCGACTCCGGTTCGTGCCCGTCTTCCGGCGGCGGGAGCGCCAATGGGACGAGAGCGTACTGCTGTTCGGCACCGATCCTGAGTGGTGTCCGGCTGGTGATGAGGATCCGGAGCTCCGAGCACGTGGACGCTAACGTGGCGACCTCGGGGGCCGCCGACACGACCTGCTCGAGATTGTCGAGCAGCAGGAGCGCCTGCTTGTCCCCGATCAGCGCGGCGACGCCATCAGCGAGGCTCCTGCCCTCGGCCTCCTTCACGTCAAGCGCCTCCGCCATGGCTGGAGTGAAGTCGGCGGCGTCGGTGACGGCAGCGAGGGAGACGAAGGCGACGCCGTCCAGGAACCGTGGCGCGAGGCGTTGGCAGACCTCGATCGCCATCCGTGTCTTCCCGATGCCGCCTGGGCCCGTCACCGTCACGACTCGATGCCGATCCAGGAGGTCGATCACTGCGGAGAGATCTCCATCCCTTCCGAGCAACGGCGTCCCGGGGTCCGGGAGGTTGCTCGGGAGGCTGGCGAATCTCTCCCCCTTCCCCTGCAGGAAGTTGGCGGCGGGGACCTCCAGGCCGTCGGTCGAGACGGCGAAGATTTCGAAGGGGCGGCCGACGTTCTTGAGCTTGAACTTCCCCAGACCCACGAACCCGAGTTGCGATTGGTTCTTGACCTGATCGTGGACGGAGTCAGATATCAGGACGCCCCCCGGGATACCGAAGGATTCGATGCGTGACGCGATGTTGACGGCGTCCCCGATGAGACCGGTGGGTTCGACGATCACGTTCCCCACGTGGATGCCGATCCGAACCGAGACCGCTGGGGGTCGACGGAGTTCCTTCTGGATCTCGATGGCACAACGGATCGCATCGACGGAGTTGGGGAACATCGTCAGCGCGCCGTCACCGTAATACTGGACGATCGTTCCACTGAACGCCTCGTGCTGCGTTTCCAGCACTCTCAGATACTTGACACGGGTCTCGATGCCGAGCTGCTCGTCTTCCTGCATCAAGGCCGTGTAACCGACGATGTCAGCGAACATGACCGCTGCGAGCTGCCGGCGCTGAGGCTCAGGCGCCGCCGCTCGCGCCATGTTCGAAGAGCCAGGTGACTCCGTCGATCCTCGCTGCTCTGGCACGGTGCTGACCCTAGCTCATCGATGCCTTGCGAGGGTCGTGGATGATCGACGAGGACGGCTCATCGCCGCCTCGCTGGAGAGCTTCGACGCCGAGGAGTACGCGCGCCAGCTCGCGGAGGGTGTGTAGAGGGCGTCATCACGCGCTTCCAAGATCGTGGGTGACCTCACGTCTTTCAGTGGAGAAGTCTCGCCTTCTCAGGTGAACTCGGGTGAACACGCCGCCGTGCATCAGTGCACGTAGAACGAGGCGGACCCTCCTCCTCCCACATACCAACCTGACGAACCGAGGAATGTTCTCAGAACTGAGGGCACCGACATCTCAGAACTCCGCGGGGGCATCGGCAGCAGCCGGCGGAGGCGATCGGGTGTGTGCGTGCTTACGAGGTGGCCCTCGATCAGCGCTTCGTACTCGTTGAAGGTCCTTTCGACGCGCTCTGGGTCCGACGGAAGGTCTGATGGATGCCGGCCCTGCTCAGAGGGTAGGACGTGGTCTCGGGACGAAGCTGTGATTATCCGCGGTCCCAAATCAGGTCCTCGATCGGAAGGCCGGCGTCCTTCACGGCGATCAGCCTCGGTACGACCGCATCGTCCGGACGCGTCCCGGCAGCAACGAGCGAGGCCATCGGGATCGCCGGAGGTACACACAGATTCGCGACAATAGGGGACCTATCGGTCGGTCCTCGGAAGCTTGATGTGCTCCTTCTTAGCAGGAGCCTCGAAGGGCTATCGCGCCAGGAACCCGAGCACGGCCTCGTTGAAGGCCTCGGCGTGGCTCACATTGCAGCCGTGCGGTGCCCCGGGGATCACGGCGAGCTCACTATGTGGGATGGCAGCGTGGGTACGGGCGCCAGAGCCTTCGAAAGGCACGATGCCATCGCCGTCGCCGTGGATGACGAGCGTCGGCACGGTGACCTCGAGCAGATCGTCGCGGAAGTCGGTAGTGCCGAAGGCCTCCATGCACCCGAGCGCCGCCCGCTGATCTGACTGATGGCAGAGCGCGATGGCTTCTTGCCGCTGCGCGTCGGAAATTTTCAGCTCCCCGTCGACCGAGAAGAACTTCAACGTGAACTGATCGAAGAACGCGTCGCGATCCTCGGTGAGGTTCTCCGTCATCTCAACCGCCTGCTCCTTCGTGAGCGGCCCGTCCGGATTGTCGTCGGTCTGCATCATGTACGGCGGCACCGCGGCGGCGAAAACGACGCTTCGCAGTCGCTCCTCGCCGTACTTCGCGACGTACCGCGCGACCTCGCCACCACCCATCGAGAAGCCCACCAGCGACACGTCGCGGAGATCGAGCTCGGACAGCACGCCATCGAGATCCTCGGTGAGGGACTCGTAGTCGTAGCCCCCGCGAGGCTTGTCGCTGCGGCCGAACCCACGCCGGTCGTAGGCGATCACTCGATAGCCGGCTTGTTCCATGGCGGGGATCTGCGGCTTCCACGACTCGCCCGACAAGGGCCAGCCATGTATCAGGACGACGGGGCGGCCTGAGCCTCCGGTGTCATCCACGTGGACCTCCGTCGTGGTGAGGATGCCGGAGTTGGCGACTACGTCGGGCATGTGGGTCTCTCCTCGCTGATCGAGCCTGCTTGGTTGCCGGCTTCCGTCGAATCGCTTCGTCGTTCGACAGTCGGGCGGTTGCGTCGGCAGTACCCGGAACGTGGCTGCGGCAAACACCATCTTCGCTATGCCTGCTCTCGGTACGGGTGAATGATGTGATTGCCGGAACCACGAACGAATGGACCGACCTATACGACCCGGCACGCCGTGACCTTCCCGCAGGCAGATTCCGCCGACCTCGACATCACGGCCGAGCGGGTCCCGCGCGACGAAAGACAGCTCTTCGTCGAACGCCTCGAGGAGGCCGGCGCCAACGCCCGCCTCGAGCACTTCGACGCACGATGCACGAGCTCTTCGGCCTTGCGTCGATCGTGCGTGAGGCGCGCAATGCCGCCGACCGGGCGGCGCGCGCAAGGAGGCGAGCAATCGTGTCATGGCGATCCCGAGGACACGCTCTGAGGCAGCGGTGTAATCGCGCCCTCCAACGTTGAGCTCTGGCCGATGATCGTGCCACCCGAGCTGACGAGAGGACCGGGAACTCGTCCACTCCGCTTCCGGTCCATACAGGAAGTAGACGCCCACCGGGGGCAGCGTTCTGCTGGACGTTCTCCGCGAACCAGTCGCTCGTGGCGGCGGCGTCGTCCCAGTACTTGACCACGCGGGGATCGGGCAGCGCACGCTGGGACAGGTCCGCCGCTTGCTCGTTCCCACCGAGGAACGGAAGCCAGACCGCATACACATGGAGGTCATCGGTAGGGTTCCTGCCGAGGATGTGTGACTGCACCCAGCCGGCGCCAGCGAGACACGTCGTTCAGGTCCGCGGCCGCTGCTGCTCGGTTCACGCCCCGTGGTCGCGGTTGTGGGGTCGACGGCACTCGTGACCTTCGGGCTCCAGATTAGCTCGTCCATGGGGCGCCGAGTGGGTCGAGTGGACCAAGGAAGTCAACGGTCTTGAGCGTGACACAGCCCAGCTCGATCGCCCGGTAGGCTCCTACCTGGGAGGATGGCCGAGCGGACGAAGGCGACGGTCTTGAAAACGGTCTCCGCCATGCGCCGTTGCGCCTATTGCGCCGCCTAATTGGGGGTCTCAAATGCGGCGCCGCTCCGGCGCCTTAAGCCTCCCTCCAGCTGGGAATTGCCTCCCAAGGCAACTTCGGGATAGCGCTTGCCTACGCCGAGCAGCATCCCGACCGCGTCGCCGAGTTGGTGATGCACGGCGTCACGGCGGGCCGGCGCGCCGAGTACGACTGGCTGTTCCGTGGCGGGCTGGCGGCGTTCTTCCCTGAGCAATGGGAGCGCCTAGTGGCCGCCCTGCCCCCCCGGCGACCGCGGCGACGACATCGTCGATGCCTACCACCGGCTGCTGTTCGATGCCGACCCGGCGGTGCGGGCGCGGGCGGCGCTCGCCTGGTGCACCTGGGAGTCCGCCACCCCCGCCTGGCCGAACACGTTCGGCCTGGACGACCGCTTCGGGGAGCCGGCTTTCGCGCTGGCGTTCGCGCGCCTCGTCACCCGCTACGTCCGCCACGACGGCTGGGTCGGCGACGGCCGGTTGCTGCGAAACATCGCCAGCATCGCCCACGTCCCTGCGGTCCTGGTGAACGGCCGGTTCGACTTCCAATCGCCGATCGGGGGCGCATGGGAGCTGCATCGTCGCTGGCCACGCTCGGAGTTGGTCATCGTGGACGACGCGGGCCACGGGGCCCGACACCGGCGGCATCATGCCTGCGTTGGTGCGCGCCACCGACCGGTTCGCGGGGCGTTTCCCAGACTCTCGGTAGCAGCGGCAGCGGGGCCCGGGCTTCTAAAGATTCCTGGTGGTTCGCGCGCTCGGCGGCCCTCTTGGCACGGTTCGGTCAGGAAGTGTGCCGTTCGGCCATAGAGACCAAAGGGGTCCTCGGCGGCGGCCGCACGCGCTCCGGCGGGCGCCGCGGACTCAGCAGCAGGCGGTCCCACACCAACACAAACCCAACACGGCTGGTCTGTGCGCGCTCAGGCTTCTGCGAGCGCTTGGACGATCACGTCCGCGACGCCCTCAGGCACGTCGTTTGGCAGGAGAAAGACGTGTCCAGGGATCGTCACGAGGCGAACGGTCTGACACGCCTTGAGCGTCGCACGTTCGTCAGGCGTCAGCGCGCCATCGCCCTTCTCGGCATGCACGACCCAGGTGGGTACGTGCGTCTCGCAGAGCCGCCGCGCGGGGTCGTCGTCGCGATGTAACCAGCGCAGGTACTCCTTCAACGCATGGCGCATGTCGCCGGTGTTGTTCCGGGCGAAGTCCGCTTGCAGCTCCGCCTGACGCTCGGGCGGTACCGCTGCATGCTTCGGGATGGTCGCGGCACCCTTCTTGAGGATTGCACATGGCAGCGTCCCCAGGATCGACCCGAGTCGAATGATGGCCCGAAAGAAGCGGGGCTCGTCCGGGGCGGACAAGCTGGCCCCCAGCAACACGACGGGACCGGCGAACGCGCCTGAGACCGCCATCTCGAAGGCCACCATCGCGCCCATGCTGAAACCGACGACCACGTCGACCCCGGCGCTCTTCGCAAACTCGGCCGTGATCCGCGCGAGGGCTTCGGTGCTGAAGTCCTCGGGCGGCGGTGCGCCGGCCTGCCCGGGCAGCGTCACGGCGAGCATCCGGGTATCTGCCAGAGTTGGCTCGGCCATCACTTCGGCGTAGGAGCGTGCGCTGCACATCCCCCCGGGGAGCAGCAAGACGGTGTGCTCGGCGCCGGCCGGACCAGACTCGACCGTCTCCCATTCGGTGTCCACGGCGAGCAGACTAGCGCGGATCGGTCCAGCCCGTGATGAGGCATCGCCCAAGCTGATATGGGGTGTAATAGCGCACGCGCCCCGGCGCGTTGGTGCCGCCTGATCCGTTCGGCCGACTTCCGCGGGCCGAAGGAAAGGAGGACTATTGACGTCCGCGCTCCGGCACGCGCTGCGGCCCGTCCTGGTCTCTCGCCCCCGGTCAAACGGTCAGCGTCCTGCTCTTAGCGTGTCACTCGCAGTGAGTGTTGCTCCGCCGGTCGTATCCTGCGGTGGACTTGACGCAAGCCGGGGATCCGATCGAAAGGACAACGAGAGATGAGAAAGCTGATCGTGAGCACCTTCTTGACCCTCGACGGGGTCATGCAGGCCCCGGGCGGACCCGGAGAGGACGACGACGGCGCCTTCGCGCACGGTGGCTGGTCGGTGAACTATTGGGACGAGAAGATGGGCCAGGTCATGACCGAGGCGATGAGCGCGCCGTTCGACCTCGTTCTCGGACGCAAGACCTACGACATCTTCGCGGCGTATTGGCCGCACGCGACAGACGAGCAGGGCTCCAAGCCATTGAACGACGCCACCAAATATGTCGCCTCGCGGGGCAACCCCACGCTGGAAGTTGAGGTGCGCTTGCTTGGCGGAGCCACAGGTCGCGCAGCCGTACCATCGGGCGCGTCCACAGGCGCGC
>JANLXF010000298.1:0-3959 GCA_031364965.1 Actinomycetes bacterium
CGGGCGACGTCTTCGCGATCCCGGGTGGCCACGACAGCTGGGTGGTGGGCGACGAGGCTTATGTCTCGCTCCACCTCCAAGGCGCCACGGGGTACGCGGCTTCGCACGACTGAAAGATCGGAGAGGCCGGGCCCGAGCCGATCGAGGCGAAGGACCGTGACCTTCCTGCGGCCATCGCCGCGCGGGGGCCCGCGTCCGCGATACTGGTCCGACCGTGGGAACCCCTGACGACGCGCTCGAGATCGCCGCCTCGGAGGAGGCCGCCCTCCCACACGCGGACGAGGTCCGTGACCGCAGGACGATCCTGGCCGGGACGGGGCAGAACATCCTTGGGCTCGGCGTCTTCGTCGTGGCGAGCTTCGGGATGAACATCCTGATCGCGCGGACGTTCGGGAAGGGCTCCGCCGCGTTCGGGCAGATCACGCTGATCACCCAGCTCGCGTTCGTGGCGGGCGCCGCCACGCGGTTCGGCATGGACATGGCCGCCGTGCGCCGGGTCGCGATCGACGTGGGCAAGGGCGAGCCGGGACGGGCTCGCGCCGTCGTGCGCATCGCCGTCGGCATCGCGGGCGCGGTCAGTGTCGCCGTCGCGGCGATCGTGTTCCTGGCTGCGGGCTCGATCGGCGACCTGCTGAACGTGCCGGGCGCCTCGGTGCGCGCGGCGGCCTTCGGCTTGATCTTCGTCGCGATCGCGCAGGTCTATCTGGGCGGGTCGCGCGGCCTGAAGATCATGCGCCACACCCTCTACGCGTACTGGATCGGGCAGTCGATCGGGTGGATCGTGATCACGCTCGCGCTGTGGGCGCTGATCGGCGAGACCGTGGCGGTCACCGCCTGGGCGTACGCGCTCTCGTGGGTGGTCGCGACGATCGTCGCCTTCGTCTCGTGGCGGCGTGTCACCGCGCCGTTCCCGCAGATGCCTGCCGAGAGCGGAGAGGCGACGGCGCTCGCCAAGTACGGCGCGCCGCGGGCACCCGCCGCACTGCTCTCGCAGGCGCTCTTCTATACGGACCTCGCGGTGCTCTCGCACTTCCTGGGCAACGACCCGGAGGTGAGCGTGTACGCGGGCGCGATCCGGATCGCGCAAGCGCTCGTGTTGTTCCTCACGGCCGTCTCCTACATGTTCAGCCCCTTCGTGGCCGACCTGCACGAACGGGGCGAACGCGATCGCCTGAACGACCTGTTCAAGCAGATCACCCGCTGGACGCTCGCCGGCACGATCCCGTTGCTGCTGCTGTTCATGATCGCGCCGTCGTCGGTGCTGCGGCTCTTCGGCGAGAGCTACGGCGCCGGCACCTCGTGGCTGCGGATCCTGCTGATCGGCCAAGCCGTGAACGTAAGCGTGGGCGCCGCGGGCTTCATCTTGATCATGGTCAAGCGCACGGGATGGGACCTCACGGTCTACGCGCTGTCGTTCCTGCTGGACCTGATCCTCGCGATCTCGCTGATCGGCGCGCTCGACATGGGCGCGACGGGCGCGGCGATCGCGCAGGCAAGTGCCCTCGTCGTGTCGAACGCGCTGCGGCTGTACCTGGTGTGGCGCTTCGTGCGGATCCAGCCCTACGACCGGTACTACGCGCGGCTGCTGATCCCGGCGGCCGTCGGCGCGATGGTGATGTTCGCGGTGCACGCGCTCGCCGACGGCCCGCACTGGGCGCTCGACCTGGTGGCGACCGGGGCGATCGGGGGCGTCGCGTACTACGTGACGCTCGTGTTCTTCGGGCTCACGCCCGGCGAGAAGGCGAGCGTGGTCAAGCTCGTCGGCCGGGCCGGCGGACGTCGGGGCACGCCGGTAGGGTGAGCCGATGGACGAGCCAGACGCCGCACCGAACGAGCTGACCGACCCCCAGGGGTACCAGCGGCACCTGCTGGGGCTCCTGGGCGACGACGATCCCGCCGAGGTGCAGTCGGGAACGCCTGCCGCGCTCCGCGCGCTCATGGCCGAGGCGGGGGAGCGGCTCACGGTCCGCCCCAGGCCGGGCGAGTGGTCGGTGTACGGCTGCCTCTCGCACATCGCCGACGCCGAGCTCGTGATGAGCGGGCGCTACCGGTTCGTCCTCGCGCACGACGAGCCGCCGCTGATCGGCTACGACCAGGACCTCTGGGTCGACCGGCTCCACGGCGACGATGGCGATGTCGACGCGATACTCGATCTCTTCGACGCGTTGCGCATGGCCAACGTCGCGCTCTGGCGCTCGACCACCGACGCCGATCGCGCGCGGGTCGGGATGCACGTCGAGCGCGGTCCGGAGAGCCTGGATCTCGCGTTCCGCATGATCGCGGGGCACGATCGGTTCCACATCGCGCAGGCGAGGCGCGCGCTCGCGGCGCCGCGCGCCTGATCCGAGCCCGCTACGAGACCTTCCGTCCGATGATCGTCTTCAGTCCCACCGGGAGCTCCTCGTCGCCGAACGAGTCGCCGACCGCAACCTCCACGCCGTGCTGTGCGAGCATCGCCGGAACCTTCGACGTGTCGACCAGCACATTGTCGTGGCGCTCGTCGTCGCGTCGCCAGGTCACGCCGTCGGCGTTCCGGGTGAACGTCGCCATCTGACGCACGTACCGATCGGGACCGGGCACCGAGAACTGGGTCACGAGCGCCCAGTCATCGCCGACCCATCCAACCGGCCGCTGGTCCGAACGGGCCGACGCCCACTCCAGATCGCAGAGATCGATCGCGAGCACACCCCCGGGGATGAGCGCCTCCGCGATCGCCACGAGCGATCGCTCGACGTCTTCGAGCGAGTCAAGATAGTTGAGGGCATGCCCGACGCTCACGATCGCATCGGCCGCCGGGACGGGGTCGTCGGGAAGGGTGAGCGCACGGATCCTCTCTGCGTCGCCCGCGGTCTCCCGCGCGAGATCCAGCATCGCCGGGGAGGCGTCCGTGGCGATCACGCGGTGTCCCGCGTCGATCAGGTGCCGCGTCAGCAGACCGCTCCCACACCCGAGCTCGACCACCCGCCCGCCCAGTACCGGTTCGAGGAGCCCCAAGATCCCGGGCGCGGTGGCGTCCGCATGGAAGGCGAACCCGAGGTGGTGGATGCGGGCGAGGTCCGCGCGGTAATAGGGCTCGTGCATACGGGCATCCTCCCGCACGCCAAACGGTGCGTCAGCCCTCGAGCGGCTCCTGGCGCACCGTGCGCCTCGACGCCAGCTCGTCCTCGCCGTCGAACTCGGGGATCACGATCAGGGCCTCGGCGATCCGGTCGTACCAGTCGGCCTGGCCCACCACGCGCCGGGCGCCCTCGAGTTCGTGCTGCACCTTGCGCAGCTCCAGCAGCAGGTCGTCGCGACGGCGTTCGAGGATCGCGATCGTCGGGTCCGAGCGCATCGGGAGGACGGGCCTCGCCGGCATCGCGGGCGTGGTCCCCAGACCGACGGGCGCGCTCCATCCGATCTCGAGTTGGGCGTCGACCCGGCGCTGGAGCCGGCGGCCTCGCAGGAACGCGAACGCCAGCGCCCACAGCACCAGCACGAGCGCTGCCGCGCCGATCAAGACCCAGATCCCGCCCGGACTTCCGGGGTTCCCCACGGTGTTGCCGAAGACGACGATGGAGCGTCCGTCGGAACGGGCGCTCTCGGCGATCGCGTCTGCGACGACGACCGTCCATGCCATCGCCAGGGCGATGAACGACGCTCCGATCATGGCAACGGGTTCCTTCCTTCGGGGGGAAGGCCAGACGTACCGAAGTCCGCCACGGGCGGCGGCCCCGTAGGCTCGCCCAGCCGCGGCGATCGGGCAATACGGTGAACGCCGCAGGCCGTTCGGCCGTGGTGCACCGCACCGGTTCTCGGCCGCCGGAAGCCCGCTCAGCCCCAGGCGTGGCCAAGGATCGCGGCCAGGAGCGCGGCCGCGCCCGGCTTGTCCAGCGGCTCGTTCCCGTTGCCGCACTTGGGTGACTGCACGCACGAGGGACACCCGCGCGAGCAGGGGCACTGGCGCACCGCCTCGAGGG
>JANLXF010000036.1:0-4106 GCA_031364965.1 Actinomycetes bacterium
CGGGCGACCCCGAGCCCGGTATGCGCCACAGGGGCCCCCCCGGCGAGCACGCCCGCCCCGACGACGACCCCTCGACCGGGCCGCTCCCGCCGGTGGGCCGCATCGGCCGAGCGGCCGACGTGGCCGAGGCGGCCGTCTACCTCGCGTCCGAGCGCGCCTCGTTCCTCAACGGGGTGACGCTCGTCGTCGACGGCGGGATGCGGGCCGGATTCAACACGGCGCGGTTCCTGCCGACGACATCGTGAGCGCGGCCTGCAGCCCGCCACGCCGCGGCTAGACTGGAGCCTCAGTGGTCACGATCGCCCACATCTCCGATCCGCACGTCGGTTCGCCGTTCTTCGTGCCGAACCTGATGAACCGCGTGATCAAGGAGATCAACGAGCTCGCACCCGACGCCGTCGTATGCACCGGCGACCTCACGACCGACGGGTATCGCCAGGAATACAAGAACTGGCTGGCGTACGCGGACCGGATCGAGGCCCCGATCCACACCGTGCCGGGCAACCACGATTCCCGCAACGTGGGGTACCTGCATTTCGAGGATCTGATCGGGCCGCGGATGTGGACGGCCGACGTCGAGGACGTCCGGATCGTCGGACTGGACTCGAGCGAGCCGGACCTGAACGAGGGCAAGGTCGGTCGCATGCATTACGACTGGATCCGGCGCCAGTTCCAGGAGCCGGCCGCGCTGAAGGTGTTCGCCCTGCACCACCACCTGCTCCCGATCCCGGGCACCGGCCGCGAGCGCAGCACGGTGATGGACGCGGGCGACCTCCTCGAGGTGCTGATCCATGCGGGCGTCGATCTGGTGTTGTCGGGGCACAAGCACGTGCCGTACGTCTGGCGCCTGGAGAAGATGTACGTGGCCAACGCGGGCACCGTGTCGTCGTTGCGGGTCCGGGGCTACACGAAGCCGTGCTACAACGTGATCGAGTTCGACCGTGGGGAGGTCAAGATCCTCCGCAAGTTCCCCTTCGGCGACGCCACCACGATGGCGCACTTCTCGCTCTCGGGCGAGCAGTTCCACCGGGCGCACGAGCTGCCCGTCCAGGAGCGTTCCGTCCCGGTCGGCGACCAGCGCTGACGCCGCCGTCCGACGACCCTCCGCCTGACGTGGAAGGTGATCCCGAGCCGATGCGCACCCTCGTTCTCGTCGATGGAGAGCACTATCCGCCGGTGACCCGGTGGGGTATCGAGACCGCCCGCTCGCGAGGTCATGACGTGGTGGGCGCGCTCATGGTGGGCGGGATCGAGAAGATCGATCCGGGGGAACCGCCCGATTTCGGCGTCCCGACCCTCACCGCCGGCAGTGACCGCATGGCGGCGCTCGGCGCGGCGATCGATGCGTTCGCGCCCGAGGTCGTGCTCGACCTTTCCGACGAGCCCGTACTGGGGTACCGCGAGCGGATGGAGCTCGCGGCGGTCGCGCTCGCCCGCGGCGTGGTCTATCGCGGCGCGGATTTCCGGTTCGATCCGCCGGTCGACGGACCCCCGATCGGAGCCCCGACGCTCGCCGTCGTCGGCACCGGCAAGCGCACGGGCAAGACCGCGATCAGCGGCGAGGTGGCCCGGCTCGCGGCTCGTCGCGGTCTCGCCCCCGTCGTCGTCGCGATGGGCCGCGGCGGTCCGGCCGAGCCTCAGGTCGCCGAGGCCGGGAGCGTCGACCTCGCCCGCCTCCTGGACCTGGTCCGTTCGGGTCACCACGCGGCCTCCGACTACCTCGAGGACGCCCTCACCACCGGCGTCACCACGATCGGCGCGCGCCGTGCCGGCGGGGGCCTGGCCGGGGCGCCGTACGCGACGAACGTGCGCGAGGCCGCCGAGCTCGCGGCGGCGCGTGGCCCGGGGGTCGTGATCTTGGAGGGGAGCGGTGCCGCCGTTCCCCCGGTTCCCTGGGACGCGGGGATCCTCGTCGTACCGGCGTCCGCCCCGCCGGAGTACCTCGGTGGTTACCTGGGTCCGTACCGTCTCTTGCGGTCGGACCTCGTGGTTGTTACTATGTCCTCCAGTCCACTTGCTGGGCCCGAGAACCTCTCCGCACTCCGTTCCCACGTCGGCCGCTTCCTCGATGACGCCCGGTGCGTGGTGACCGACTTCATCCCGGTACCGCTGTCAGACGTGCGGGATGCGAGGGTGTTCTTCGCCACGACGGCGCCACAGGCGGTCGCCGCCCGACAGGTCGCACACCTGACGAGCGCCCACCGATGCGACGTCGTGGGATGGAGCGCACGGCTGGCCGATCGGGCCGGCCTCGCGGAGGACCTCGACGCGGCCCAGGAATACGACGTCCTCCTCACGGAGCTGAAGGCAGCGGCCGTCGACGTGGCGTGTGAGCGCGCGTTGGCCCGGGGGGCGGAGGTCGTGTTCGTGGATAACCGCGCCATCGCGGTCGAGGGTTCGACCGATCTCGAGTCGGCCCTCAGCACCGTGATCGACCACGCAACAGAGCGAGGAAACCGACGGTGAACCAGCCCGACACCAAGACCCACATCGTGATCTCGGATCGCGAGCCGGGCCTGCCGTTCTCCAAGGGATTGCTGGCGTCCCAGGTCATGGTGACCGGCCTCTCACCGTTCCGCGCGTACCAGGTGGCCGAGGCCGTCGAGCAACGCCTTCGCACCGAGGGGCGGATCTCCCTCACGAGCGACGAGCTCTCCGACGCAGCCCTCGCGGTGCTCGCCGAGATCGCGGGGGAGCGCTACGCGCAGAACTTCGTCCGCTGGCGCGAGGTGGAGCGCCTCGATGTCCCGCTCGTGATCTTGATCGGCGGCGCGACCGGCGTCGGGAAGTCGACGATCGCGACGCAGCTGGCCGCGAGGCTCGGGATCGTGCGGGTGGTCGCCACCGACGCGATCCGCGAGGTGATGCGCTCGATGCTCTCCGCCGAGCTCATGCCCACGCTCCACACCTCGTCGTTCCACGCCGACGAAGCGCTGCGCGAGCCTCCCTCGAAGGCCGTCGACGCCCTCGTCGTGGGTTTCCGAGAGCAAACCGCCGCCGTCTCGGTGGGCATCGACGCCCTGATCGAGCGCGCCGCGACCGAGGGGACGAGCATCGTGATCGAGGGCGCCCACGTCGTCCCCGGGTTCTTCGATGTGCAGACGCACGCCGAGAGGATCCTGTCCGTATCCTTCGTTATCGGCGTCGACGACGAAGAGCGACACCTCACCCACTTCGCCTCCCGTGAGGGAGCGGTGGCCGCCCGCCCTGCGGAGCGCTACGCGAGCGGGTTCGACAACATCCGCAAGCTCCAGCGCTACGTGAAGGCGCAGGCGCTCGCCCATGGGGTCCCGATGATCCCGAACTACAGCTTCGACCAATCGATCGCCGCGGTGACCGACCTGGTCATGGAACGCGCCACCGAACGCGCGGCCGAGCTTCGCGCGGCGGGGGTCATGAACGAGCACCGGACAGAAGGGATACCCACGTGAAGCTGTTCCTCGACACCGCCAGCATCGAGGAGATCCGCGAGGTCAACCGCTGGGGCGTCCTCGGTGGCGTGACCACCAACCCCTCCCTCGTGGCCAAGGAGGCCCAGGACCCCGAACGGGTCTGGAAGGAGATCCTCGAAGAGGTCGCGGGCGACATCTCGCTCGAGACGACCGAGCCCGAAGCCGACGCGATGTACGAGCAGGGCGTCGGGCTCTCGCAGATGGCGCCCAACGCCGTCGTGAAGGTGCCGATGACGGCCGAGGGGCTCGCCGCCGGCAAGCGCCTGACCGACGAAGGGATCCGGATCAACGTGACCCTCGTGTTCTCGCCGGCCCAGGCGATCCTGGCGGCCGAGATCGGGGCGTACATCGTGTCGCCGTTCCTCGGGCGGCTCGACGACGTCGGGAGCGACGGCATGGCCATGCTCCGCACGATCTGCGAGATCTACGCCGTACAGGGCTACCGCACGAACGTGCTGGCAGCCTCGCTCCGACACCCGATGCACGTGATCGATGCAGCCCTCGCGGGCGCCGACATCGCGACGATGCCCTACGACGTGTTCACGAAGCTCGTGAAACACCCACTGACCGACTCCGGCCTGGCGAAGTTCACGGCCGACTGGCAGACGCTCCAGAACGGATTGAAGGGAGAGGCCTAGCCTCATGGAGACCACG
>JANLXF010000040.1:0-22532 GCA_031364965.1 Actinomycetes bacterium
GGCGGGGAGCACCTCTACCCGATCAATACAGTCGCCAGCGTTACCGATCCGAACTGAGACACCACCCAGCTCCGGACCGGTGCCGCTAGGGTCCTGGCATGACTCCGCAGATGCGTCCGATGCAAGATGACGAGTTCGCCGCTTGGCTGCCGCTGTTGAGAGAGGACTACGCGCAGGATCTCGTCCGCGACTACGGGATGTCGTCAGATGCGGCGAGGGCGCAAGCTCTCGTGGAGATCGATGGACATCGGCCCGCGGGCCACTCCGTATTCGTGATCGAGGTCGGAGGCGAGCCGGTGGGCCACCTGAGGCTGGTCGAACGTCGTGACGCCTATGCCCCAACCTTGGGCGTGTACGACGTCGACGTCGACGAGCCTTACCGCGGCCGTGGATACGGCAAGGCGGCGATGGCCTTCACCGAGGAAGAGGCACGGCGGCGGGGACTCACTCGCATCGCCCTTCACGTGGGAGCCCGCAACGATGTCGCGCGCAACCTTTACCGATCGCTCGGGTGCGAGGAGAACGTAGTTGCGATGAGCAAGTCCATCGAGAACTGCCGTCGCGAACGGTAGCGGCGCCAGGCCCGGCGTTGATAGCCTCAGCGGATGTCCGTCCGACGTGTCGTCGTCGATCACGTGCTCTTCGTCGTGGCAGACATTGGGGCGAGCCGGGGGCTCTACACAGTCGCACCTGCCCCGCTCGGCTATGAGGAGCTTCACGTTCAGGAAGACTGTGTCTCCTACGGGGCCGAGGACCTGGACGACTTCACGATCTGCCGAGGGGAGCCGGTGACCACAGCGGCGCATGTCGCGTTCTCCGCCGAGGGCCGGGACGCGGTGGATGCATTCTTCGCGGCCGCCGTCGCGAACGGCGCGACCGTCCGCGGCGAGCCCGGCGTCTGGACACGGTACTCCGAGCGGTATTAGGCGGCCTTCGTCAACGACTTGCATCAGAACAACGTCGAGGCCGTGTGGCATGCGCCCGAGCCGGTCGTCGATGCGCCTCGCCGCCCCGGCGTTCCCTGAAGATCGCTCAAGCGAAAGGGATCTTCTCGAGTGGTGTGACTCGGTAGCGTTGTCCCGATGAAGATCTTGGTGACCGGCATGTCGGGTACGGGCAAGTCCTCTGCGCTTGCCGAACTTGGTCGACGCGGTTATCGCGTCGTCGACACCGATGATCCGGGGTGGCGCGAGTATCGCGAGTACGTTGAGCCCTCCGACGAGCTGCACCGCGGGGAGTGGCTCTGGGTCGAGGAACGGATCACCGGACTGCTCGATGCCGACGATGGCCGCTCGCTCTTCGTTCAGGGGTTCGTGAGGAACCAGTCGAAGTTCTACGACCGTTTCGACGCTGTCGTCCTGCTCAGCGCCTCTGCTGAGGTGATCCTCGACCGGGTCGCACGCAGAACGACGAACGACTACGGGAAGTCGCCGCTGGAACGAGGGATGATCTTGGATGACCTCGCCGAGGTCGAGCCGCTTCTCAGGGAGAGCTGTACGCATGAGCTCGATGCCAACCGACCGCTCGATGATGTCGTCGCCGACCTGATCGCGATCTCGTCGCGCCCCGTGACGCCGCTCAGGTAAATCGAGGCGCGCAACGGCCCGACCTTCGGGCTTCCATCGACGGTAGGGTGGATGCGATATTGAACCTTCACGGATGCGAAGGGGGACGCATGTCGGAGCGCGGCGACGCGTTGGCGGAGCGGCTGTTCGGCGCGCTGCTGGGCGCAATGGACATCCAGACCGTATACCTGGGAGACCGGCTTGGGCTTTACGCGGCGCTCGCGGAGGGCGGGCCCACGACCTCGACCGAGCTCGCGGCGCGGGCCGGGATCGCCGAGCGATATGCCCGCGTGTGGCTGGAGCAACAGGCCGTCGGGTCGATCCTCGACTGCGACGACCCGTCGGCGTCCGCGGACGCCCGCCGCTACACCCTGCCCCCGGAGTACGCGGAGGTGTTGCTCGACGCCGACTCCCGGTCCTTCCTGGCGCCGACCGTGCGCATGATCGTCGCCGCGGCGCAGCAGCTGCCGGCACTGATGGAGGTGTACCGCACCGGCGGCGGGGTCGGGTGGTCCCGCTACGGGCCCGACATGAGCGAGGGTCAGGAGGGCGGCAACCGTCCCTTCTACGTGAACGAGATGGGCGATTGGATCGCCTCTGGTCTTCCCGAGGTCCACGCGCGGCTCGGAGTGGCCGGCGCCAAAGTGGCCGACGTCGGGTGCGGCGGTGGCTGGTCCTCGATCTCGATCGCGCGCGCGTACCCGAACGCCGAGGTGCACGGGTTCGACCTGGACGAGCCGGCCGTCGAACGCGCGCGGGGCAACGCCGAGGCGGCGGGGGTCGCCGACCGGGTGACCTTCCACGCGGTTGACCCCAGGGAGGCCGGGCCCGACCACCGCTATGACCTCGTCACGGCGTTCGAGTGCATCCACGACATGCCGCACCCCGTACCCGTGCTCGCGACGATGCGCGCGATCGTGGACGAAGGCGGCGCCGTGATGGTGATGGACGAGGGCGTCGCGGAATCGTTCACGGCGCCGGGCGACGACCTCGAGCGGCTGATGTACGGATTCAGCACCCTCGTGTGCCTGCCCGACGGCATGGCGCACCCGGACTCGGTCGGCACGGGGACGGTGATGCGTCCCTCCACGATGGAGGCGTACGCGAGCGAGGCCGGGTTCACCAAGACCGAGATCCTGCCGATCGAGGCGGGCTTCTGGCGCTTCTACCGCCTGCACGTCTAGTCCCGAACGTTTCCGTCCCGTCCCGCCGACGCCCGCCGAGGTGCTGCCGACGGGGGCCGTGTCAGACCGCACCGTCACGATCGACCTCGTGACCTCCCCGCGGCCCGTCATCCTTGACACTCGAACACCTGTTCGATACCGTCCGGTCTCTCGTCCGGTCCCCTCAACCGACGGAAGGCGGCAGGTGCTCGCGGAGCCGATCCAGACCACGCTCGACCAGGGCATCCCGCTCGCCGAGGTGACGTTCTGCGTGGTGGACCTCGAGACCACCGGAGGGTCGCCCCGCGACTGCAAGATCACCGAGGTCGGCGCCGTGAAGTACCGGGGCGGCGAACGGCTCGGGTCGTTCCAGGCGCTCGTCGACCCCGAGGTCCCGATCCCGCCGTTCATCGCGCACCTCACGGGCATCAGCGACCACCTCGTCGCGGGACGCCCGCCGATCGAGGAGATCATGCCGGCGTTCCTCGAGTTCGCACGCGGTGCGGTGTTCGTGGCCCACAACGCCGGGTTCGACTTCGGGTTCGTGAACGAGAACCTCAGTCGGCTCGACTACGCGCCGATCCCCGGGCCGCCCGTGTGCACCGCGAAGCTCGCGCGCCGCGTGGTCTGGCCCGACGTTCCCAACGTCCGGCTCCAGACCCTCGCGAAGTACTTCCGCACGCGCGTCACGCCGATCCACCGCGCGCTCGACGACGCCGAGGCGTGCGCCGAGGTGCTGCACGGGCTGCTCGACCTCGGCGGCCGGCTCGGGATCTTGACGCTCGGCGACCTGCGCGAAGCCGTCACCGCCCGAGGCCGGCCGCACTACGGCAAGATCGCGCTCGCCGACGCGCTCCCCCACGCGCCGGGTGTCTACCTGTTCAAGGGCCGGGACGGGCGGATCCTCTACGTCGGCAAGTCGAACGACCTGCGCGCACGCGTGAAGTCCTACTTCTACGGCGACACGCGAAAGAAGATCGCGGACCTGCTCGGCGAGGTGGCCACGGTCGAGGGCCTGCGATGCACGGGCGAGCTCGAGGCCCTCGTGCTCGAGGCCCGTCTGATCGGGCGCCACGAGCCCCCGTACAACCGTCGCGGTAAGACCTGGCGGCGAGGGGCCTACCTCAAGCTCGATCCCTCCGAGGCCTACCCACGCCTGAAGCTCGTCCACGCGGCCAAGCCCGACGACGGCTGCGTCTACCTCGGTCCGTTCGGCAACACCGCCCAGGCGCGCCTCGCGAAGGAGGCGCTCGAAGAGGTCGTGCCGATCCGGCGGTGCACCACGGCGATGCGCGCCGGCACCCGATTCGCCGCGTGCGCGCTCGCCGACATCGGGCGGTGCCCGGCTCCCTGCGACGGTCGCGTCGACTCCGAGGGCTACCGGGCGCTGACGGACTCACTCGTCGCCGGCCTTCGGGGTCCCGACGCGATGCTCGCTGCGCTTGAGGCCCGTATGGACGACCTCGCGACCCAGGAACGCTACGAGGAGGCGGCGCTCGTCCGGGACCGGCTCCGCGCGCTGGCCGGCGCGCTCGAACGCGCGCGCCGCGACGAGTGGCTGGTCCAAGCCGGACAGCTGGAGCTGGAGACGCACGACGGCGTCGGCCTGCGGTTCGACCGCGGCGCGCTGACGCGGGCAGGGGAAGGCTGCGAACGCCTGGAAGACCCCCTTTCGATCCCCTGCCCGCGTGAACGCGCCGACGAGCTGGCCGCGGTGCGCGGCTGGCTCGCGCACCACAAGGTCCGCGTGATCGCCGTCGACGGGCGCGCACCGTCGGAGCCCGTCGACGGCGGCGCGGGCATCGCCCGGGTGCTCGCGCAGGCGCGCGCACGCGAGCCCGAGCCGGGCGGCCGGCGAGACCGGCGCGACAGGGAGACCGAGCGCGGCGGCTAAACTGGCACGCATGGACACCGCCGTCATCCTCGAGGGAGCACGTACCCCGGTCGGGAAGTTCCTCGGGTCGTTCGCGAACACCACCGCTGTCGAGCTGGGCACGCTGGCGGCCATCGAGGCGCTGCGACGCGCCGACGTCGCCGCCGCGGCCGTCGATCAGACGATCTTCGGCCACGCGCGCCAGGCCGGGAACGGCCCCAACACCGGGCGCCAGGTGAGCATCCGTGCGGGCGTCCCGCAGGAGGTCAGCGCGTACAACGTCAACATCGCGTGCGGCTCGGGCATGAAGGCCACGCAGCTCGGCGCACAGCAGATCATGCTCGGCCAGTCCGAAGTCGTGCTGGTGGGCGGCATGGAGAACATGACCCGGGTCCCGTACCTGCTCCCCGACATGCGTCTCGGCTCGCGGCTCGGTAACACCGAAGCCGTGGACGCGATGTACCGCGACGGCCTCCTCGACCCGCTCTGCGGCCTGATCATGGGCGAGACCGCCGAGAACCTCGTCGACCTGTACGACATCTCCCGCGAGGAGCAGGACGCCTTCGCGCTCGAGTCCCAGCAGAAGGCCCAAGCGCGCAAAACCGAGCGCGCCGCCGAGATGTTCCCGGTCGAGGTCAAGGCGGGCAAGAAGACCGTCCTCGTGGAAGAAGACGAGCACGCGCGCCCGCAAACGACGATGGAGTCGCTCGCGAAGCTCGCGCCCGTCTTCCGAGAAGGCGGGTCGGTCACCGCCGGGAACTCCAGCGGCCTCACCGATGGCGCGGCCTCGATGGTGCTGATGTCCGAGGCCCGTGCGAACGCGGAGGGCCGCGAGCCGCTCGCGAAGATCATCGGGACGAGCTGGGCGGGCGTGGACCCCGCGATCATGGGGATCGGACCCGTGCCGGCAACGAGGAAGGTCCTCGAGTCGACGGGGCTCTCGCTCGCCGATATCGACGTGATCGAGATCAACGAGGCCTTCGCCGCGCAGGTGATCGCGTGCGAGCGCGAGCTGAAGTTCGACCGGGACAAGCTGAATCTTCGGGGCGGCGGTATCTCGGTGGGCCACCCGATCGGCATGAGCGGGGCCCGCATCATGCTGAGCCTCGCGTACCAGATGCGCGAGCACGGCCACGCCCTGGGGCTGGCCACCCTGTGCATCAGCGGCGGCCAGGGGCTGGCCGTCGTCCTCGAACGCGCCTAGGCGAGGAGACCATCGGATGAGCGTGCACGCCGTCGTTCTGATCCAATGCGAGATCGACACGATCCCCGAGGCCGCCCAGGCGATCGCCGGCATCGCGGGCGTGAGCGAGGTCTATTCGGTGGCCGGCGAGTTCGACCTGATCGCGATCGTGCGGGTCCCCGGCCACGAGGATCTCGCCATGACGATCCCGGGCGGGATCGCGAAGGTGCCCGGCATCGAGCGAACCGAGACGCTGATCAGCTTCCAGGTCTACTCGAAACACGACCTCGAGCGGCTCTTCTCGATCGGCTTCGACGAAGCCTGACCCGGCCGGGGCCGGGCTCGGCCGGGCTCACAGGAGCGACGTGTACGTCGTCGCCGCCGGCCACTCGATCGCGATCGGGAGCGCGGAGGCGGCCCACTCGACCAGGTCGGCGTGACCGCGCGCGGCGTACTTGTCGAACAGGAGCCGACGGGCGAGGGCGTCCTCCTCGGTCCCGGCCTCGACCGGGCGGGCCACCGTCGTGCGGCGCCGGTCCCCCAGCTCGACCACCACGTCGGGGGCGTCCAGCAGGTTGCGGACCCAATCGCTGCGGCCACCGGCTCCCGAAAGCAAGTACAGCGTCTCGTCGTGCAACGCGAACCAGATCTCGATGCGGTGGGGCGTGCCGGTCACCCGCCCCGCCGTCGTCACGTAGCAGTAGTCGAGCTCGCCGAGATCGGCCACCCCTGAGCTACCAGACCGCCCAGACGACGAGCGCCGCGATCACGAACAGCGCCACCGCGAAGACGATCAGATCGGCCTTCTTCACCTTGCCCGGCTGCTGATAGTTGAAGCCCATCTCGCCTCCCTCAGGCTCGATAGTAGGCGCGGAACGCGGACTCGGAGAGCCAGTACAGGTGCTGGCGGACGGTCGAGGCCAGCGACCGAGCCTCCGCACCGTCTCGGCAGGGCCGCCGGACCACGGTCGCCCCGTGCCGGTCGAGCACCACGACGCTCGGCCCGCCGGGGTCGTCGAGGATCTCGACCTCGTAAGCCTGGTCGGCGGGGGTCGCGGGCGGGGCCGGGGCGACGCTCACCCTTGCGTGATCAGGTTCTGTTCGAGGCGCTCGATCGCCGTCTTCAGCGATCCGAGCACCGTGCCGGCCTGCAGGGTGAACTCCGGCCGCAGGTTCGCCACTTGCTCCAACGCCTGCTCGAGCTTGTTGCCCGCCTCCTCGGCTTCTCGGAGCGCGTTCACCAGCGTGACGGCGTAATCGGACTGGAACGGCTGGCCGTCCCACGGACACACGCCGCCGCCGTCGATGACCTGCTCGACCATGAAGTCGCGGCCGTCCCGCTTGCAGGTTCCCTTGATCTTCACGCGCTCTCCTTCTCGGTGACGAGCTCCAGCAGCCGGTCGGCGAGCTCGAACGGGTCGACCGGCCTCACGAACCATGCGTCGGCCCCCGACCACTTCGCGAGCCACGCGTCCTGCGAACGTTCGAGCAAGATGATGATCGCGCCCGTGAACGGCACGACGTCGTCGCGCAGGGCCTTCGTCAGCGCGAACGCCCCCGCACGCGAGGCGATCTCGTCGGCGACGACCACCTCGGGGCGGTCGCGGAGCGCGGCCCGGATCCCGAGCTCGCCGTTGGCGGCGGCGCGGAAGCGGAGCTCGCTCCCGAGCCGGCGCTCGATGCTGCGAACGGCGAGCGCCATCAACTCACGCGAACGGGGGTCGGGCGAGACCAACAGGACTTCCACGGCACGGATGCTACTACGGCCTAGCGGCGAGCTTTGCGGGGCGGCCGGGCCTCGGCTAGGCTCCGGCCGGCGGCCGCACCGGGTGCCGCGACAGGAGGGAACGTGGACACCGAGAACACGAAGGTGGCCGTCGCCGAGTTCGTCGCGACGTTCGCGCTGGTCTTGATCGGAGCCGGGTCGGTGGTGCTATACGCCTCGGGGAATCTCGACCTGACGGGCGTGGCGCTCGCGCACGGTCTCGTGCTCGCGATCATGGTCTCGATCACGGCCCACATCTCCGGAGGGCTGGTGAACCCCGCCGTCGCGATCTCGCTGTGGGTGACAGGCAAGCTCCCGTCCACGCGAGCCGCCGTGTCGATCGTGGCCGAGCTGCTCGGGGCGATCGCCGGGGCGTTCCTGCTGAAAGCGCTGATCCCGGGGGAGCTCTTCGACGTCGGCCACGGAGGCATCCCCGCCCTTGCCGACGGCATCGCCGTCGGCAAGGGGATCTTGATCGAGGCGACCACCACGTTCTTCCTGGTGTTCGCCGTCTTCGGCACCGCGGTCGACGACCGCGGCCCGTTCTCGAAGACCGCCGGCCTCACGATCGGGCTCGTGATCGCCTTCGACATCTTGGCTTTCGGGCCCTACACCGGCGCGGCGATGAACCCGGCGCGATGGTTCGGTCCGGCGGTGGCCACCGGCGAGTACGCGAACGCGCTCGTGTGGATCGTGGGTCCGGTCGCGGGCGGGATCATCGCCGGCGTCACGTACTGGACGGTGTTCCTTCGCGACCACGAACCGGAGACCCCGTAGCGGATGACCGCGGAGATCTACCTCGATCACGCCTCCGCCACGCCGCTGAGGCCCGAGGCGCGCGAGGCCTACCTCACGGCGCTCGACCTGTTCGGGGATCCGCTCAACATCCACGCGCCCGGTCGGGCGGCCCGCCAGCTGATCGACGACGCACGCGCGACCGTCGCGGGCGCGATCGCCGCCCAGCCAGATGAGCTCGTCTTCACCTCGGGCGGCACCGAGTCGGTGGCGCTCGCGATCTGGGGTGGGGTGCGTGCGATGCGCGAGCTCGGCACCCGGATCGTCGTGAGCACGGTGGAACACCCGGCGGTGGGGGGCGTCGGGCACGCGCTGGAGAGCGACGGGTTCGAGCTGGTCCGCATCCCGGTCGACGAGTACGGGCGCGTGGACCTGGACCTGTATGCCACGGAGGTGCGCGTGCCCGGCACGCTCCTGGCGAGCGTGCAGCACGCGAACCACGAGCTCGGCACGATCCAGCAGGTCGCCGAGGCTGCGCGGCTGGCGCGGGAGGCCAAGGTGCGGTTCCACACCGACGCCTGCCAGACGGTCGGGCGGCTCCCCGTGGACGTTGCGACCCTCGGGGTCGATCTGCTGTCGCTGTCCGCGCACAAGTTCGGCGGACCGCCGGGCGTGGGTGCGCTATACGTGCGCCGCGGCGTGGGGATCACGGCCTACCCCTGCGGCGACGACCGCGAACGTAAGCGCCGCTCCGGCATGGAGAACACGCCGGGGATCGCCGCGATGGCAGCCGCCCTCGCGGCCTCGCTCTCGAGCATGGCCGACGCCGCCGCGGAGCACTGGGGGCTCACCGCGCGGCTCAGGGAGCGGATCGAGGCGACCGTCCCTGGGGCCACCGTGCACGGACACCCCACGCATCGGACGCCGCATCTCGTGTGCTTCAGCGTCGAGGGTCTGGACCCCGCGACCCTGATGATGGCCCTCGACGACCGTGGCTTCCGGGTCGGCGCGGGCTCGATGTGCACCGGCCGTCCCGAGGACCCGTCCCCCGTACTCGAGCAGATCGGCGCGACGGGGAGCGGGTTCCGGGTGAGCCTGGGCGCCGGCTCCACCGCCGAACATGTGGATGCCCTCCTGGAGGTGCTCCCGGATCTGGTGTCGGAGCTCCAGGACGTCGAGCGAGTCAGCGAGGCGGCGCTGGCACGGTTCCGCCCGCCGTCAGGCTAGTTGAAGGGTTCCCGACATGTTCGGGTGTCATGGCGGTGGCGTGGGCGTATCGGGGCAGCCAGGGGCCTCCGCTTCGACGCTCCGTAGGCGATCACCAGGGTCGGCATCGTAGCCGTCGACGCCCGGCCCGCCCGATAGCCGGTCGATCCCAACACCGTCCGAGGCCCTGAGGCAGTCGTCGTTTCCCCGTCCGCCTCGCAGGAGATCCGCGCCTTGTCCACCCGAGATCAGGTAGTCAGCGCCTCCCTGACCATGGATCGAATCAGCCCCATATGAACCACGAAGCAGATCGATGCCATGTCCACCTCGGATCTCGTCGTTCCCCCACCCACCTCGGATCTGGTCGATGCCAGGTCCTCCGAGGAGGACGTCATTACCGCCGAGACCGACGATGACATCATCGCCTCCGCCGCCGCATATCGTCTCGGCAGCGGCCGTACCGCGAAGCACGTCAGCACGTGCCGTTCCCCGGATGTCACACCGCAGACCGGCTCGAGCCGCCACACTATGTGAACCGAAGGCCCCAACTGTGACAATCGCCAGCACAAAGACGCGCGCCACGAACCTCAACAGGGATCACCGGCCGAGACAACGTGCCACACTGAGTACAGAGTCTCATCGCACAGGGAGTACGGAGGCGTTTCGCTAGGGGCGGCTGCCACCCCGGTGTCCCAAGACTGCCAGACTCCACTCCGATCCAGGGTCAGGTTCCGGGCCCCGATCGGGGCCGACCAGGACGGGTGTGCGCCGTCGACCGTGGAAACGATCTCCACTAGAGCCTCCACATGACACGCATCTTAAGCGGCGCTTTCGATACATGTGGCTCCTCGGCCGGCGGGCCGGCGGGCGTGGAGGGCCCCCTGGCCGCTACCCCACCGTCCAGGTGTCGCCGCCGTGCAGGAGTTTGCCGATGTCGCCCTTGCCCAGCCGCTCGGTGGCGCGATCCAGCTGCTCGTACATCGCTTCGCCGTACACCGTGCGCTGGAAGTCGCGGAAGATCCCGATGCACGTGGCCTCGTGCGGCCCGAGCGAGAGGTGCGCGAGCCCGAACGGCAGCGACGGACGGCCGCCCGCCTGGTGGACCACGATGCGATCGGGGTCGACCTCGCCGATCGGCCGGACCTGCAACCGACCGTTGTCGCCGACGATGACGCACTTGCGACCCTCGTCGAAGATGATCGGCTGGCCGTCCTCGAGGCGGATCTGGTGGTGCACGCCCTCGGACTTCTCGCGCAGCAGGTCGAAGGCCCCGTCGTTGAACACGTTGCAGTTCTGATAGATCTCGACGAACGCGGTGCCCCGGTGCTGCGCGGCCTTGCGCAGGACCTCGGTGAGGTGCTGGCGGTCGTTGTCGATCGTGCGCGCGACGAAGGTGCCCTCGGCACCGAGCGCGACCGCGATCGGGTTGAAGGGGTGGTCCACCGAGCCGAACGGCGTCGACTTCGTGACCTTGCCCTCCTCGCTCGTGGGCGAGTACTGGCCCTTCGTGAGTCCGTAGATCTGGTTGTTGAACAGCAGGATCTTGATGTTCACGTTGCGCCGTAGCGCGTGGATCAGGTGGTTGCCCCCGATCGAAAGGCCGTCGCCGTCGCCCGTGACGACGAAGACGTTGAGGTCGGGGTTCGCCGTCGCGATGCCCGTCGCGATGGCCGGAGCCCGCCCGTGGATCCCGTGCACCCCGTACGTGTCCATGTAATAGGTGAACCGCCCGCTGCACCCGATGCCGCTCACGAACACGGTCTTGTGGGGGTCGATCTCCAGCTCGGGCATGAACGCCTGCACCGCCGAGAGAATCGCGTAGTCCCCGCACCCGGGGCACCACCGCACCTCCTGGTCCGAGGTGAAGTCCTTCTTGTTCAGGGTGGCGATCGGGCCGCCGGCCTGGTCCATCGTGTCACTCATCCAGCACCCTCAAGATCTCCTCTTCCAGGTCCTCGGCGAAGATCGGGAGTCCCTGGACCTTGGCGAAGCTCTTCGCGTCGACCAGGAACTTCGCCCTGATCAGCATGGCCAGCTGGCCGAGGTTCATCTCCGGGATCAGCACCTTCGGGTACACCTTGACGACATCGCCCGTGTTCGAGGGGAACGGGTTCAGGTGCCGCAGGTGCGCGGCGGCGACCTTGCGTCCCTGATCGCGCACGCGCCGGGTCGCCGCGCGGATCGTGCCGAGCGACGAACCCCAACCCAGGATCAGCAGCTCGGCGTCACCGTCGGGGTCGTCGACCTCCAGCAGGGGGATGTCCGCCGCGATGCCCTCCACCTTGTCGCGGCGGATGTAGGTCATCGTCTCGTGGTTCACGGGGTCGTAGCTGATGTTGCCCGTCCGGTCCTCCCGTTCGAGGCCGCCGATCCGGTGCACGAGCCCGGGCGTGCCGGGGATCGCCCAGGGTCGCGCGAGCTTCTCGTCGCGCTCGTACGGCATGAAAGGCTCGCCGTTGGCCACCGCGAACTTCGGCTCGATCACCGGGAGCGCGTCGATCTCGGGGAGCTTCCACGGCTCCGACGAGTTCGTGAGGAAGGTGTCGGACAGCAGGATCACCGGGGTCCGGTAGGTGACCGCGATCCGGGCGGCCTCCACCGCCATCGCGAAGCAGTCGCTGGGCGAGGACGCGGCCACGATCGGCATCGGTGACTCGCCGTGACGGCCGAACATCGCGAGCAGCAGGTCGCCCTGCTCCGTCTTGGTGGGCAGGCCCGTCGACGGACCACCGCGCTGCACGTCGACGATCACCATGGGCAGCTCCATGATCACGGCGAGCCCGAGGGTCTCGGCCTTCAGATCCATCCCGGGACCGCTCGTGCCGGTCACGGCGAGCTGCCCGGCGAACGCAGCGCCGAGCGCGACGTTGGCGGCCGCGATCTCGTCCTCGGCCTGCAGGGTGATCACCCCGAAGTTCTTGTGGCGGCTGAGCTCGTGCAGCAGCTCGGACGCCGGGGTGATCGGGTAGCTCGCGTAGAAGAGCCGGAGCCCCGCACGCTCCGCAGCCGCAATCAAGCCCCACGACAGCGCCGTCGCGCCGGCGATGTTGCGATAGGTGCCCGCCTCGACCGGAGCGGCCGCCACCTTGTACGACTGGGCGAACAACTCGGTCGTCTCGCCGAAGTTGTAGCCGGCCTTGAACGCGGCCACGTTCGCGTCCAGGATCTCCTGCTTGCCGCCGAACTTCTTCTCGAGCCAGGCGATCGTGGTCTCGGTCGGCCGGTCGAACATCCACGAGACCAGACCGAGGGCGAACATGTTCTTGGCGCGCTCGGCTTCCTTCTTGCTGATCCCCAGGTCTTCGGTGGCCCGCACCGTGATGCTCGTCATCGGGACCTCGAACACCTGGAAGCCCTCGAGCGACCCGTCGTGCCGCGGGTCCGCGGCATAGCCGGCCTTCTCGATGTTGCGCTGCGTGAACGCGTCGGCGTTGATGATCACGATGCCCGCGGGGTCGACCTTCGCGAGGTCGGCACGGAGGGCGGCCGGGTTCATCGCGATCAGCACGTCGGCGTGATCGCCGGGGGTCGTGATATCGGTCGAGGCGAACTGGATCTGGAACGCCGACACCCCGTGGACCGTGCCGGCGGGCGCCCGGATCTCGGCCGGGAAGTCGGGAAGGGTCGCGAGGTCGTTGCCGAGGACCGCGGTCGCGCTGGTGAACCGATCGCCGGTGAGCTGCATCCCGTCGCCGGAGTCCCCGGCGAACCGCACCACGATGCGCTCCCGTTCTTGGACGGTCTTGATCATCGACTGGCCTGGGCGGCCGCTCCTCTTCGCCGGCGAACGTCTGCGGACACGTACGGGACCTAGCGTAGCGCGCACATCGGTTGAGTCCGGGCTGTGCGGGTAGATTTCCATGATGAAGACACGACAACTCGGCTCGAACGGCCCGGAGCTCTCCGTGGTCGGGTACGGCGCGTGGGAGGCGGGGGGCACGAACTGGGGCCCCAACGAGTCGGACGAGGCCGTGATCGCGGCGATGCGGGCCGCGCTCGATGCCGGGATCGACTGGATCGACACCGCCGAGGTCTACGGGGACGGTGAGAGCGAGCGGCTCGTGGGGCTGGCGGTCGCCGGTCGGCGGGACGAGGTCACGATCGCCTCCAAGGTCGCGCCCTCCGACGAGGGATCGGGGTTCTTGCCGGATCAGATCGTGGCTGCCTGCGATCGATCGCTCGCCCGGCTCGGCACCGACCGGCTCGATCTGTACCAGCTGCACTGGCCCGACCCCACCGGAGTGCCGGTCGAAGACTCATGGGGTGCCATGGCTGCGCTCCAGGACGCCGGAAAGGTGCGATGGATCGGCGTATCGAACTTCCCCCAGGAGCTGATCGAGCGCTGCGAGGCGACCCGTCACGTCGACTCGCTGCAGCCCGAGTTCTCGATGTTGGTCCGATCCCGCGCCGACACGATCGCGTGGTGCGGCGACCACGGCACCGGGGTGATCAGCTACGGGCCACTCGCGTTCGGACTGCTGACGGGTGCGATCGGGCTCGACACGTCGTTCCCACCCGGCGATTGGCGCGCGCCCTCCGACGAGCCCGCCGAGCCCGAGGACCCCGATGACGTCGATCTGTTCGCCCCCGACCGGCTCCCCGGCGCACTCGAGGCGGTGGCGGCCATCGGGAAGGTGGCCGAACGGCTCGGCGTGACGACGGCGCAGCTCGCCCTCGCGTGGAACGTCGCGCAGCCCGGCGTGACCTCGGCGATCGCGGGCAGCCGTAACCCCGACCACGTGCGCAGCAACGCGGCGGCCGGGGATGTGGAGCTCGACGCCGCGACGCTGACCGAGCTCGACATCCTGCTGAACGACGCGGGCTTCTGACAGCGCTCGCCGTCGGTTAGCCGGTCGTGCGGCCGTCACCGCCCGCACGCTGGATCTGCCGGAAGCGCAGGACGATCCCGTCGAGCAGCTTCATCGAGACCTGTGGCTCGTCCTCGATCAGGCGCAGCAGCGTGTGGCGGAAGAGGCGGAGCACCCGCATCTGGGTCAGGGCGATCACGCTGGCCGACCGGGGGGCGCCGTCGATCGCCGAAAGCTCGCCGAAGAAGTCGCCGGGCAGGACCGCGCCGACCTTGCGGCCGCCGCGGACGACCTTGCCTTCGCCCTCCAGGACCACGAAGAGCGTCTCCCCCAGGTCGCCTTCGGCCACCACCTTCTCGGCCGGCGCGAACGCCAATTCGTCGGTCTCCGCCGCCAGGCGCTGGAGGTGCTTCTTCGAGAAGTCGGCGAACAGCGGGATCCCTGCCAGCACGAGCCCCGTTTGGCGCCGGGTACGCGATGCCGGCTGCTCCGGCTGCCGGGGCGTGATCCCGCGGCCGGACCCGCGCCGCAGCATGTCGGGAAGGCTCTGACTCATGGTCGCAAGCCTACCGCGGGGCGAGCGCGCGCGGTCAACCCGCGGCAGCATCGTCGCTGGTCGTACGCACGGATGCCCGGATAGGGTGCATGGCTATGGACGTCAGCCAGCGCCTCCGGTCGCTCGCCGCAGACAAGATCGTGATCCTCGACGGGGCCTGGGGCGTGCTCCTGCAGGGACGTGGTCTGACCGAGGAGGAGTTCCGAGGCGAGCGGTTCCGCGACCACGACCGCGACGTCAAGGGCGACCCCGACCTGCTGAACCTGACCCAGCCCGAGATCGTGGCCGAGATCCACCGGCAGTACCTGGAGGCGGGCGCGGACATCACCACCACGAACACCTTCACCGCCACGTCGATCGGGCAGGGTGACTACGCCCTGCAGGAGGCGGTCTACGACATGAACGTCGAGGGCGCGCGGCTCGCCCGCGAGGCCGCCGACGCGTTCGGAGATCGGTTCGTGGCCGGATCGGTCGGGCCGCTGAACGTCACGCTCAGCCTCTCGCCGAAGGTGGAGGACCCGGCCTTCCGCTCGACCTCGTTCGACCAGGTGTACGAGGCGTACGTCGAGCAGATGCGGGGACTCCGAGACGGCGGCGTGGACCTGCTCCTGATCGAGACGATCTTCGACACCTTGAATGCGAAGGCCGCGATCGCCGCGGCCAAAGACACGGCGCCCGAGCTTCCCCTGTGGATCTCGGTCACGATCGTCGACCGGAGCGGGCGGACGCTGTCGGGGCAGACGGTCGAAGCCTTCTGGACCTCGATCGAGCATGCCGAACCGCTGATCGTGGGAGTCAACTGCTCGCTTGGCGCGCGTGAGATCCGGCCCTACGTGGAGGATCTCGCCCGGGTCGCGCCGATCCCGGTCGCCTGCTACCCGAACGCCGGACTGCCCAACGCGTTCGGGGGGTACGACGAGACACCCGAGACCACGAGTTCGCTATTGGGCTCGTTCGCCCAGGACGGGCTCGTCAACATCGTCGGCGGGTGCTGTGGCACCACGCCGGAGCACATCCGCATGATCGCCGAGACGGTGCGCACGCTCTCGCCCCGCGAGATCCCCTCGCCCGCGGGGTCCGTCACGTCGTTCAGCGGACTCGAGCCGTTCACGATCACGCCGGAGACGGGGTTCGTGATGGTAGGCGAGCGTACGAACATCACGGGCTCGGCGAAGTTCCGCCGGCTGATCGAATCGGGCGACTACCAGGCCGGGGTGGAGGTCGCCCTCGAGCAGGTGCGGAGCGGCGCCAACCTGATCGACGTGAACATGGATGCCGATCTGATCGACGGCGAACAGGCGATGACCATTTTCCTGAACCTGATCGCCACGGAACCGGAGATCGCCCGCGTCCCGATCATGATCGACAGCTCGAAGTGGTCGGTGATCGAGGCCGGGCTGAAGTGCGTGCAGGGCCGCGGCGTCGTGAACTCGATCAGCCTCAAGGAGGGCGAGGCCGACTTCCTCGAGAAGGCGGCGAACGTGCGCCGGTACGGGGCGGCCGTGGTCGTGATGCTCTTCGACGAGCAAGGCCAGGCGGGCACGGTGCCTCGCAAGATCGAGATCGCCGAGCGCGCGTACGGCCTGCTCACCACGCGGGCCGGCTACGACCCCGCCGACATCATCATCGACCCCAACATCCTGGCGGTCGCCACCGGGCTCGAGGAGCACGACGACTACGCGAAGGCGTTCATCGAGTCCGCCCGCGAGATCAAGCGGCGCTGCCCCGGTGTGAAGATCTCCGGCGGGGTCTCCAACCTGAGCTTCTCGTTCCGCGGGAACGAGCCGGTGCGCCAGGCGATCCACTCGGCGTTCCTGTATCACGCGCGCCAGGCCGGGCTCGACATGGCGATCGTGAACGCGGGGCAGCTTCCCGTGTACGACGACATCCCGGCCGACCTGCTCGAGCACGTCGAGGACATCATCTTCAACCGGCGCCCCGACGCGACCGAGCGCATGGTCACGTTCGCCGAGACGGTCAAGGGCGGCGGCGTCGTGCGCGAGGAGGATCTCGGCTGGCGCGAGAGCACCGTCGAAGCGCGCCTCAGCCACGCCCTCGTGCACGGGATCGTGGACTTCATCGTCGCCGACGCCGAGGAAGCGCGGCTCGCCTATGACCGGCCGCTCGACGTGATCGAGGGCCCGCTGATGGACGGCATGAAGATCGTCGGGGACCTGTTCGGCGCCGGGAAGATGTTCCTGCCACAGGTCGTCAAGAGCGCCCGCGCGATGAAGAAGGCGGTCGCGCACCTCGAGCCCTTCATGGAGGAGGAGAAGCGCCTCGTGATCCGCGCCGGTGGCACCGCGAAGCCGCAGGGGCGCATCGTGACCGCCACCGTGAAGGGCGACGTGCACGACATCGGCAAGAACATCGTGGGCGTCGTGCTGGGCTGCAACAACTACGAGGTGATCGACCTCGGCGTGATGGCGGCCGCTGACCTGATCTTGGACACCGCGCTCGACGAGGGCTGCGACATCGTGGGGCTGTCCGGACTGATCACGCCCTCCCTCGACGAGATGGTGAACGTCGCCAAGGAGATGCAGCGGCGCGGCATGGAGCTGCCGCTCCTGATCGGGGGGGCGACGACGTCGCGGCAGCACACGGCCGTGCGGATCGCGCCTGCTTACAGCCAGCCGGTCGTGCACGTGCTCGACGCCTCGCGCGTGGCGGGCGTGGTCTCGGCGCTGCTCGACCCCGAGCGCAAGGTCGCCCTGACCGCCGAGAACCTCGAGCTCCAGGAGCGGCTCCGGGCTCAACACGCGGAGCGGGAGCGCACCCCGCTGCTCCCCTACCGGCTCGCGATCATGAACCGCATTGCGGTCGAGTGGCAGGCGGAAGACGTGCCGACCCCTTCGTTCACCGGGCTTCGTGTTGTCGAGCCGGCCCTCGAGGTGCTCCTCCCGTTCATCGACTGGACGTTCTTCTTCACGGCGTGGGAGCTGAAGGGCCGGTTTCCGCAGATCCTCGATCACCCCGCTCACGGCGAGGCGGCGCGCGCGCTCTACGGCGATGCAACCGAGTTGCTCGACGAGATCGTGGCGCAGGGATCGATCCAGGCGCGCGGCGTGTACGGCTTCTGGCCGGCCACGGCCGAAGGCGACGACATCGTGCTGGACAACGGCGTGACCTTCCCGATGCTCCGACAGCAGGTCGACAAGGGAGGCGAACGGCCGAACCGGTCGCTAGCGGACTTCGTGGCGCCGGCCGAGCTCGATCTCGGCGACCATCTGGGGGCCTTCGCCGTCACGGCCGGCCTGGGCGCCGACGAGCTCGTGAAGCGATACGAAGCCGACCACGACGACTACCGCGCGATCATCGTGAAGGCGCTCGCCGACCGGCTCGCCGAGGCGTTCGCCGAGTACCTGCATCAGGAGGCACGGATCGCCTGGGGGTACCAGGACGCCCCGTTGCCGAACGACGAGCTTGTCGGGGAGCGCTACCGGGGCATCCGACCCGCGTTCGGGTATCCCGCCTGTCCCGACCACAGCCTCAAGCGCCGGCTGTTCGATCTGCTGCGCGCGCCCGAGGTCGGGATCGAGCTCACCGAACACTTCGCGATGACCCCGGCCGCGAGCGTGTCGGGCCTCTACCTCGCCCATCCCGAGGCTCGGTACTTCAACGTGGGCCGTATCGGCAAGGACCAGGTCGAGGAGTACGCGCGCCGCGTGGGCGAAAGCGTCGACGAGGCCGAGCGGTGGCTGCGCCCGAACCTCGCGTACGACCCCGACTAGCCCCGGGCGGTCGATCGGACCTTCCGGCAGGGGGTCGCTCGGCCGTACCCGACGCGGCGAAGGCATGCGCATGGTGAAGTCGCGAGGCTCGGGACGCCATGCCCTGGGCCGCAACGATCGAGGAGCGCACGATGGTCACCGAGGCGGTCGACACAGAGTTCCGGGGCATCGAGCTCCTCGAACAGCCCCTGCTGAACAAGGACACGGCGTTCACCGACGAAGAGCGCGACCGGCTGGAGCTTCGCGGGTTGCTCCCCTCCCGGGTCACCACGCTCCAGGAGCAGGTTGCTCTGGAGATGGAGCACCTGCGGCGCAAGGACGACGATCTCGAGCGTTTCATCGGGCTCGCGGCGCTGCAGGACCGCAACGAAACCCTGTATTACCGCGTGCTGGTCGACCACCTCGAAGAGCTGATGCCGATCGTCTACACGCCGGTCGTGGGTCAGGCGTGCCAAGACTTCAGTCACATCCTGCGCCGGCCGCGCGGCCTGTGGATCACGCCCGACGACGAGGACCGCATCCCAGACCTGCTCCGCAACGCCTGGCTCGACGACGTCCGGCTCATCGTCGCCACCGACAACGAGCGGATCCTCGGCCTCGGCGACCTCGGGGCCGGCGGCATGGGGATCCCGGTCGGCAAGCTCGCCCTCTACACCGCGGGGGCCGGGATCCACCCCGCGCGCACCTTGCCCGTGTCGCTCGATGTGGGCACCGACACCGAGCGGCTGCTCGCGGACCCCCTATACCTCGGCTGGCCGCACCCCCGCCTGCGTGGCGACGCGTACGACCGCTTCATCGAGGCGTTCGTCGAGGCGGTGAACGAGGTGTTCCCGCACGCGGTGCTGCAGTGGGAGGACCTCAAACAGCACAACGCGATCCGCATCCTGGACCGGTACCGGCGCCGCATGACGAGCTTCAACGACGACATGCAGGGCACGGCCGCGGTCGTGATGGGCGGGATCTTGACCGCGCTCCGGCGGCTCGACGCCCCCCTGTCCGAACAGCGGCTGGTCTTCCTGGGCGCCGGGGCCGCCGGCATCGGGATCGCGCGCCTGGTTCGGTCGGCGATGCGCGCCGAAGGGGCCGACGAGATCACGATACGGCGCGCGATCGCGATGCTCGACTCGCACGGTCTCGTCTTCGACGATCGCGACCCGCTCGACGACGACAAACGAGAGATGGCCCTGGGCGCGGAGGAGCTCTCCCACCATGGGTTCGGCGCGTGCGACCCTGAGGCCCGGTACGACCTCGAGACGGTGATCCGGCATGTACGTCCCTCGATCCTGATCGGGACGAGCGGCACTCCCGGCGCCTTCACCGAGCCTGCGATACGGGCGATGGCCGAGGCCGTGCCCACTCCGGTCGTCCTCCCGCTCTCCAACCCCACGTCGAAGACCGAGGCGCTCCCCGGCGACATCATGACGTGGTCGGACGGTCGCGCGCTGATCGCGACCGGCAGCCCGTTCGATCCGGTGGAGTTCGAGGGGCGGCCACACCTGATCGGTCAAGCCAACAACGCGTTCGTCTTCCCTGGGATCGGCCTGGGGACGATCGTCAGCGAGGCGCGCGAGGTGCCCGATGCGTTCTTCCTCGCGGCCGCCGAGACGCTGGCCCAGTGCACCGAGGAGAGCCGGCTCGAGCAGGGCGCGCTCTATCCGTCGCAGTCGGACCTGCGCCGGGTCTCGCGCGCGATCGCGATCCGCGTGGTGCGCGAAGCGCGTGACCTGGGGATCGGACGGCATCTCGACGACGACGAGATCGAGGCGGCCGTCGACGCCGAGATATGGGAGCCCGCGTACGCCGAGACGCCCTGACAACGCCGGCTCACCGCGCTCCCGGGGACTATGGTTGGGCTGGTGGACACCGAGCTCACGCCCCCCGTCGCCCCACCGAGATCGCCCACGCCCACGCGTCGGCGACGGCTCGCCTGGTTGCTAGTTTCGCTCATGGCGATCGTCGCGATCGTGAGCGCGGCCGGCTTGATCTGGATCGCTCGGTACGACCCGTTCGCCGCCGGCTCGTTCGGATTCGCACCCCGCGTGGAGCGCGCGAAGGAGATCAACGTCACGTGGATGAGCGCACCCGCCGGCGCGCGGATCTACCGGATACCCGGCAGGTTGGCCTCTCGGTTCACCTACCGAGTGTCGGTCACGAACGAAGGATCTCGGTCCGTGGTGATCGAATCGATGGGCCTGCCGCCGGACGAACAACGAAGCGACGCCGCCACGATCGTGCCGATCGGCGTCGTTCCCGATCTTCTGCTGCCCGGCAAAGCGGCTGAAGAACCGTTCCACGCCTTCGATCTTCCACCCGGAGGCGAGGCGGCCGTCACCATGGAGGTCCGCCTCCGCAACTGCTCGATCTCGAAGGATTCGAAGCTCTCCTTCGGGCCGCTGCCCATCACGTTCTCGGTGTTCGGCATCGGGCGCCACTCGGAGCTCACCCCTGACGTCCAGATCGAGATCGTCGGACCCGGACCGTGTGACACGGGCACGTAGCCGGGGCCAGCTTGGGCGCCTGAGAGTCCCGAGCGGCGCGACGAAGGCGAGGGGTCGCGCCGTCTCGGCCAGTCTTAGTGGCCTTCGGCCGCTGATAGCGTGGTCGGCCATGACGAACTTCTGGCATCCCTTCGCCGACATGGCCGCCGTCTCCGGGTCGGGCGCGATCACCCTGGTGGGCGCCGACGGCGCGCACGTGACCGACGACACGGGGCGTCGCTATCTCGACGCCACCGCCTCGCTCTGGTACTGCAACGTCGGGTGGGGCCGGCGCGAGATCGCCGACGCGGTCGCCGCTCAGATGGCGGAGCTTCCGTCCTACTCGACGTTCGGCGATCTCACGAATCGCGCGGTCGAGGCGCTCGCCGACCGCGTGGCCGCGATCGCCCCGGTGCCCGACTCGAAGGTCTTCTTCACGAGCGGTGGCTCGGACTCGATCGATACCGCCACGAAGATGGCCCGCCGGTACTGGCAGCTCCGTGGCGAGCCGGACCGCGCGATCTTGATCCGCCGCGAGAAGGCGTACCACGGCATGCACACCGGCGGGACGTCGCTCGCGGGCATCCCCGCGAACGCGGACGGCCACGGCGATCTGATCGAGGATGTCCTCGAGGTCGCCTGGAACGACGCCGACGCGCTCCGCGCCGCGATCGAGGACGCCGGCGCGCATCGTGTGGCCGCCTTCTTCTGCGAACCGGTGATCGGGGCGGGCGGGGTCTTCCCGCCGCCGGCGGGCTACCTCAAGGCAGCGCGCGAGGTGTGCCGCGAGACCGGGGTGCTGTTCGTCGCGGACGAGGTCATCACGGGGTTCGGGCGGTGCGGCGACTGGTTCGCGTCCACGCGGTTCGGGCTCGACCCCGACATCGTCACGTGCGCGAAGGGCATCACCAGCGGGTATCTCCCGTTGGGCGCGGTGCTCGCCTCGCCCCAGGTCGCCGAGCCGTTCTGGGCGCCCGGCGCAGGCGTGTGGCGGCACGGCTACACCTACAGCGGGCACGCGACCGTCGCCGCCGCAGCGCTTGCGAACCTCGACATCATGGAGCGTGAGGCCCTGCCGGCCCGCGCGCTCATGCTCGAGGCGAAGCTGCTCGAGGCGCTGGCGCCACTCGCCGCACTCGACATCGTCGAGGAGGTGCGCGGCGGTGTCGGCGTGCTCGCAGCAGTGAATCTGCGACAGGACCTGATCGCCGCCGATCCCGGGCTCCCCGCGCGTGCGGGTGCGGCGATCCGTGCCGCTGGGGTCATCGTGCGCCCGCTCGTCGCCGGCGCGATCGCCGTCTCTCCCCCGCTGATCGTCGACGACGAGGACCTCGCCGAGCTGGCGGGCGGCTTCCGGGTGGGACTCGAGGCGGTCGGCTAGCGCGGCGTCGCCCGAGCCGCTGGGCTCAGTGGAACGAGTTGCCGCAGGCGCAGCCGCCCTGGGCGGCCGGGTTGTCGATCGTGAAGCCC
>JANLXF010000079.1:0-3952 GCA_031364965.1 Actinomycetes bacterium
GGAGGCGGGCGTGACCGTCACGCCCATCCAGCGCGAGACCCTCGACGCACTCGCGGAGGACCAACTGGGCGTGGTCGCCAGGCTCGAGGGCCTGCCCCGGGCGCCGTCAGCGCCCACGCGCTCGGAGCGGGAACTCGCGGACTGGGACTTCGCCGCGGACGCGGTGGTGGTGATCCTGGACGGCATCACCGACCCCCAGAACCTGGGGGCCGCAGCGCGATCGGCCGAGGCGGCGGGCGTGGAGATGCTCGTGACGCGGACGCGCCGCTCGGCCGACGTCACGCCGGCGGCGGTCCGCGCATCCGCCGGCGCGCTGCTCCACCTGCCGCACGCGCGGGTCGCCAACATCTCGCGCGCGATCGAGCGGCTCCAAAGCGCGGGCTTCTGGGTCGTCGGGCTCGACGGCGACGCGCCGTCGACGATCTACGACGAGCCCTGCCCCGCCGGGCGCGTCGCCATCGTCGTGGGGAGTGAAGGAGAGGGGATGGCGCGGCTCGTGCGCGAGCGCTGCGACGCCCTGATCTCGCTGCCGATGCGTGGACGGGTCGCGTCGCTGAACGCCTCGGCGTCCCTGGCCGCCGTCCTCTACGCGTACGTGCTTGGCTCACGGTCGTTGTTCGGCTCCTGAGCCCGGGCTACGCTCGCCCGCATGGATCAACTGCCGCCACCGCCGGGTAGCCCCGACGATCCGTTCCCGGGCACACCGGGCTTCCAGGTGCCCGTGCCCATGTCCGGTCCGCCGCGACGGCCGGGCCCCGTCAGCGTCGCCGGGTGGGCGCTGGTCGTGATCGGCGCGTTGACGGTCCTGGCCGGGCTGTTCCTGTCAAGCATCGGGATCGACGAGAGCGCCGTGGCCGTCGCGATGATCATCGTCCTTGCGATGGGCGCCGGGAACATCCTGGCCGGCGTGCTGGTCCTTCGATTGCGCCCGCTCGGCAGGACCCTGGGCTTCGTGTTCGCGGGACTGGGGTTCGTCGGCGGCCTCGCGCAACTCTCGGGCCGACCGGGGTCCGCGATCGTCACGCTCGCGGTTGACGGGTTCATCCTGTGGGCGCTCGCGACGAACCGTCAGGCGTTCGTTCGCCAGGGGTAGACTCGGCCGGTAGGCCGGCGTGGCGCAGTCCGGTAGCGCAACCGACTTGTAATCGGTAGGTCGTCGGTTCGAATCCGACCGCCGGCTCCAGTGGCGACCGGGCCGGTCAGGCCCCCACCAGCAGAGCCTCGACGCCCCGGATGATGTAGTTCGGCTTCCATCGCGGTTCCTCGGCGAGCTCGAGACCGGGCAGCCGACGAAGGATCGTCGTGAACGACGCCTGCAGCTCCATCCGTGCGAGCGGCGCGCCGAGGCAGAAGTGGGTCCCCGCGCCGAACGTGAGGTGCGGGTTCGGATCCCGGTCCAGACGTAGTGCGTCGGGATCGGTGAACACCGCGGGATCGCGGTTCGCCGAACCGAAGATCAGGCCGAACTCCGCGCCCTTCGGCACGGTCCGGCCGCACACCTCGACGTCGTCGAGCGCCCATCGCTCGAACAGCTGCAGCGGCGTGTCCCATCGCATCAGCTCCTCCACGGCCGTGGGCACGAGGGAGGGATCGGCCCGCAGCGCGGCCAAGCGATCCGGATGCCGGAAGAGCGTCCACCACCCGTTGGCCGTCACGTTGACCGTTGCCTCGTGACCCGCGTTCAGGAGTAGCACGCACGTTCCGATCAGCTCGTCCTCGGTCAGCTGCTCGTCGCCGTCGACGACACGCGCCATCTCGCTGATCAGGTCGCCCTTGGGAGCGGCTCGGCGCTCGCGCGAGAGATCGCGGAGGTAGGCGGAGAACTCCCGGCTCGCGCGGACGGCGACCGCCGCGTCTTCCTCGGTCGGATGCAGCTCGTACATACGGCAGATATCGCTCGACCAGGGTCGCAACCGATGGCGATCTGCCTCGGGCACGCCGAGCAACTCGGCGATCACCGCGACCGGCAGCGGTTCGGCGACCGCTCGCAGCAGGTCGAACTCGCCCCGGTCCTCGATGCGGTCGATCAGATCGTTCATCAGCCGGTCGATCGGATCCCGCATCGACTCGACCATGCGAGGGCTGAACGCCTTGGCTACGAGCCGGCGTACGCGCGTGTGGTCGGGGGGTTCCATGTCCAAGATCCCGTGCTCGATGAGACGCCAGAATGGCTCCTGCTCCCGGGGAGGCGCCGGTCGTCCCATCTCTTCGTGCGAGGCCACGTGCCGGTAGCTGCGTCCCAGCCGCCGGTCGCGCAGGAGCGCGTTCACGTCCTGATAGCGGGAGATCAGCCAGTGGTCGGTCGTCGCGTCGTAGATCGAGGGGGCTTCAGCTCGCAGCCGTTCGTAGGCGGGGTAGGGGTCGGCGACGAACGCCGGGTCCTGCGGTTCGAAGCCAAGCGTGGCGGCCGTGTGCACCCGGCTACGGTAGCGTCTGGCGCATGGATACGCGGAGATGGATCGGTCGGACGCTCGCAGGCCTTGCGGTGCTCGCGAGCGTGTCGTCGTGCGACGGATTGGTGCCGGTCGATCACAGCGGTACGTCGGGGGGCTCGGCCACGGCCGGCTCGCGGACATCCACGAGGGTGACCCGCGTGGTCGACGGCGACACGATCCACGTCGACCTCGACGGCGTCGACACGAGCATCAGGCTGATCGGGATCGACACTCCCGAGAAAGACGGGCCGTACACCCATCAGGAGTGCTTCGGGCTCGAGGCGAGCGCCTACACCGAGCGGGCGCTCGATGGGCAGGAAGTCCAGCTCGAGTTGGACGTCGAGCGTACCGACCGGTACGACCGCACCCTCGCGTACGTGTGGCTCGACGGGGAGCTGTTCGACGAGCAGATCCTCGCCGACGGCTTCGCGCTCGTCGCCACCTACCCCCCCAACGTGAAGTACGTGGACCGGTTCTTGGCCGCGCAGCGATCGGCGCGCGACGCCGGTCGGGGGCTCTGGGGTTCGTGCCCGGTCGGCGGTTGAACGCGCCCCGGAACGGCTAGTCCCCGCGGCGCAGCACGCGCCCCGCCCGTTCGCCCGGCGCCCCGTCCCACGCGATGCGGCCGTTCACGATCACGAGATCGATCCCCGCGGGGTAGGCGTGCGGGACCGCGAAGGTCGCGCGATCCTCGACGGTGAGGGGGTCGAACACGACGACGTCGGCGAACGCGCCTTCGGCGATGCGCCCCCGCTCCTTCAGCCCGAACCGGTCGGCGGGGAGTGAGGTCATCTTGCGAACCGCGGATTCCAGCGGCAACGTGCCCGCCCGGACGTACGGGCCGAGGACCCTCGGGAACGTGCCGTAGTTGCGCGGATGCACCGCCGCTCCGCCCAGCGGCCCCCCGGGGGACATCGACGCGCCGTCGGATGCCACCATGACCGTGGGCTCGGCGAGGATCGAGCGGACATCGTCCTCGTGCATCGCGTGGCCGACGCACGAGGTCTCGGGATCTTCGAGCATGAGGTGGAAGCAGGCGTCCACCGGCGCCAGGCCGAGGGCAGAACCGATCGCCTCGATGCTCATGCCGTTCCAGCGCCCGTCGCCGCCGCTCTCGATCACGATGCGATCCCACCCGACGCCCTTGACCGATGACTGGAACACCGCCCCTTCGCCCTGTTCGACGGCGGCGACCAATCGCGCGCGTGTCGGTGGTTCGTCGACGAGCCGGGAGAGATCCTCGACCGGCGCCCACTCGGGAAGGAGCGACCACAGCACCGATGCCCACGCCGCGTAGGGGTACTGGTCGGCGGTCACGTCGGCACCGCCGTGGAAGCGCGCGAGCAACTCGGCCGCGCGTCCCCACGCGAGGGACGACTCGCATTTCAGGTGGCTGACATGGGTCCGCACGCCGGCCCGACGCCCGATCATTATCGCCTCGTCGATCGCGGCGAACAGGTGCTCGCCCTCACCACGGATGAGCGACGCGTACACGCCGTGCCGGGCGGCCACCTCCT
>JANLXF010000123.1:0-6499 GCA_031364965.1 Actinomycetes bacterium
CATACCGCCGCGTCGGGTTCGCGTCGCACGCGTCGCCCGAGCTACGGCTCGATCGGGGGAGCCACGGTCGCGCTCGTCAGGCCCGATCGGTCGAACGCCGCTCGCACCGTGCCGTGCGCTTTGGCGTCCTCGATGAACGCACTCGCGAACGCCAGCGCCGCCGGGCGGTCCTTCGGCACCGCGATGGCCGTGCCCGTCGACCAGAATCGGCCGTCCAGGATCCTGGAACCGGGGACGAGCGTGGTCCACTCCTGCAGCGAGTCCCGGCCTAGCGCCACGGCATCGATCTCGCCCGCTAACAAGAGCGCGAGGAGTTCCTCGGCGCCGGTCGTGCCGATCACCGACGCCTTCGCGAGGGCTCGCCGGGCGGCCCGGATCGTGGTGGTCGCCTCCACGCCGCCCACGCGGGTCCCTACCCGGTCGACCTCATCGAGCGACGAGACGGGGGAGTCGGCCGGCACCAGGTAGGTGCTCGTCCCGAGCGCGTAGCTCGGCCCGAAGGCCACGACCTTCTGGCGCTCGTCGTCCACCGGCAGGAAGGCCACGTCGATCGATCCGGCGGCGAGCGCTTCCGTTGCCTCACCCGAGCTCGCGAAAGCCGTGAGCGCGAGCGGCACCCCGGCTCGCCGGGCCAGGTCACCGCCCAGGTCGACCGCCACACCCCGCGGCTCGCCGGTCTCCGGGTCGGCGACCGCCCAGCCGGCAGAGGCCGCCGGACCCACCGCGACGCCGACGCGGAGCACCCCGGTGGGGGCGAGCTCGCGCGCGGCGTCCTCGGACATGGCCGCATCTTCACATGCATGGAGGCCGGGGCGACTTGACCGGCTCTTAGCGCGCTGTTGGCGCGAGGCTGGATGGCCCGGCGAGAGAGTGAAGCCGCGCCCTGGGCTCCGTAGCCAGCGTCGCACCGTCCGGATGCCCGGCGCCACCTTCCCGATCCCCGTCCAGGTGGCGCCGGGCACCGGCATAAGGCCCCCTCGGCGAGACTCACGGCGGTACCTGGATGACATCCGTTCGCTCACCGGCCCGAGTCACCAGCCGTTGCGGTGGATCTGCTCCTCGAGGGGCCGCCGTCCACGGGTTCGCCACGAGCCGGTGGCGGCCTCGTCCGCGGCCTTGTACCCCAACCCGATGATCCCGATCGGCCGGAGGTGGGCCGGCACGCCGAACCGGTCGAGCAGCGCGCGCTCCCCGTGCGTGATGCCGAAGAACCATCCGCCCAGCCCCTCGTCGACGGCGGCGAGGAGCATCAGCATCGACGCCATCGCGGCATCGACCTCCCAGAACTTCACGGGCCAGTTCGCCTCGTCGTCCATCCCGAAGTCGATCTTGTCGGGCTGCGAGTAGCGCTCCAGGTACCGGCGCGGGTCGGGGAGCGGCAGCACGATCGCCGTGGGGCCGACGGCGACGTCGTCGGGATCCCATCCGAACTCGGGATCCCGCGTGAGCTCCCAGAACTCGGCCACGGTCTCCGGGGTGTCCAGCACCAGCAGCTCCAGCCCTTGCGAGAAGCCGGCCGACGGCGCCCGGCGGCCGACGTCGACGATGCGGTCGATGACCTCGCGGGGGACCGGCCGCTGCTCGAAACGCCGCACCATCCGTCGGTGCCGCACCACGTCACGGAACTGCATGACGCGAAGCGTATCGGGTCTCGTCCTCGCGCTCGGGCAGGCGCTAGGGTGGTGGCGGACTCGCCCCCGCCTCGAGGAAAGGGACCGCCACCGATGCCGTATCGTCCCCGGCGCAGCCTGCGATCGCTCGTGGCGATCCTCGCCGCCGCCACGTCGATCGCGGTCCCCGCCGGCGCCTCGGAGATCGGCCACCCGTCGATCGCGAGCGAGGATCCAGCCGGGTTCACACCCGACGTCGTCGATGGTCGCGTGAACGCGATCATCGTCATGAACGGCACGGTGTTCGTCGGCGGCACCTTCACGACCGTCCGGGACGCGGGATCGTCGAACGACCTGACCCGCGACTACGTCTTCGCGTTCGACGCCACGAGCGGAGCCGTGAGCACGAGCTTTCGCCCGGAACTGTCCGGCAAGGTCGAGGCGCTCGCGCCGGGCCCCGACGGCGCGTCGGTCTTTGTCGGCGGGTCGTTCGATCGAGCGAACGGGAGCCGCACCTATCACCGCCTCGTGAGGGTCGACGCCGCGACGGGCGCGACCGTCACCTCGTTCCGTGCCGATCCCAACGACCAGGTGCTCGATCTCGTGCGCCGTGGGTCGGATCTGTACGCGGCCGGGGAGTTCACGCAGATCGGTGGGGCGGCGCGGTCGGGGCTGGCCCGGCTCGACGTCGACAGCGGCACGGCGGACCCGGCCTTCGACGTCCCCTTCACCCGCCCGTGGATGGGAGCGTTCGTCGAGAGCCCGATGCGCGTGTGGCGGATCGACGTCACCGCCGACGGCTCCAAGCTCCTGGCGGCCGGCAACTTCCGGCGCGTGGGCGGGGAGCCACGGGAACAGATCGCGATCCTCGACGTCGATCGGACTCCGGTGTCCCTCGACCCATGGAGCACCATGTTCTTCCGCTTCACTGAGCCGAACTCCCGCCAGAGCTGGTGCCTGGCGCTCTTCCCACACTACGTGCGCGACCTCGATATCTCGCCCGACGGCACCTATGCGGCCGTGGTCACGACGGGGGCGAACTACCCAGACCACCCGTCTTGCGACTCGGTATCCCGCTGGGACCTCACCGCGAGCGAACCCGGCCGCCACCCGGACTGGGTCGCCCGCTCGGGCGGGGACTCGTCCCACTCGGTGCTCGCGACCGGCGCGGCGGTCTACGTGGGCGGGCATCAGCAATGGATGAACAACCCGTATGACCCCTTCACCTGCGGGGTCTGCCCCGGACCGTTCCCCGGTGGCGTCGAGCGGACCGGGTTCTCCGCCCACGATCCGGCGAACGGGATCCCCTTCAGCTGGAACCCCGTCCGGAACCCGCGAGGCAAGGGCGTGCTCGCGATGGTCGCGACGCAGAAGGGCTTCTTCTTCGGCAGCGACACGGATCGGATCCACGGCGAGACCCACCGCAAGCTCGCGTTCATGCCGCTCGCGGGCGGGGTTTCGGTGCCGCCACCCGTGCGGTACGGCCTGCCGGCAGGGTTGTTCTCCGTGAGTCCCTCGGGTGCCCGTCACGATCTCGTCGTGCGAGCGTTCGACGGGACGACCGCCGGACCTCCGAGCCGGGCCGCTGCCCGGGTCGACTGGCGGGGGATCCGCGGCGGGTTCGTGGCGAACGGCCGGCTCTACGTCGGGACCGAGCTGGGTACGCTCGTGCGCCGGCCCTTCGACGGCGCGTCGGTCGGCCACCGATCGGTCGTCGACCTGCATCGACTCGACCACGCGGTCTCATCGCGATTCCACATCCCCGGGACCCGTGAACGCATCCCGACGTTCTCCTCGCACCTCGCCGACGCGACCGGGATGTTCTTCGAGGAGGGATTCCTCTACTACTCGGTGGCGGGGGAGCCCCGGCTCTACGCACGTGGGTTCACGCCGGAGAGCCAGATCGTGGGGGCGCCGCTGCTCGTCGCGAGCAGAGGCGATCACGTCGACTGGGCGAAGGTGCGCGGGATGACGATGGCCGACGGAACGATCTACTTCGCGCTCGCCGACGGCACGCTCAACGAGGTGGCCTGGAGCGGCGACCCGTTCGGTGCGGGCCATCCCACCGGCGCCGTGACGACGATCGGCGGTCCCGGGGTGGACGGCGTCGACTGGGCCGCGAACGGGATGTTCGTCTTCGGGTAGTCACCGCGGTGACTCGTCGGCCGGTGTCCAGTGGCGCAGCGACCCGCGTGCGATCGCGCGCTCGTGGTAGTTGCCGTCGGGACGGATCCCGGGCATGCCGCCCCGCTCGACGAGGGTCTCGAGCAGGGGCGCGAGCTGCACGCCGTACACCTCCATGCACGCGCGCGGATGCACGCCGGGCCAGGAATAGCACGACACGGTGGTCCGCCGGTGTTCGTGGGGCACCCCGCCGGGGACCGCGTGCTCCCACGCCGGGTCCTCGAGCGGGAATACGTAGCGGTCGAGATCGCCCTGAGGGATCCCCTCGATGCCGCGCACGGTCGGAGGGTCGGCGTCGAGCTGGTAGGGGTCGACGACGCAGTCGCAGATCACCGCGTGCTCGGGCAGCAGGCCGATCCACTCGTTCGGCACGATCGGCCGGCTCGGATCCGACCGCTGCGTCGCGTCGACCAGGACGTCGGTGAGCCGGAGCCGCTCCTCGACGTAGCGCTCGTCGTTCGTGAGGTTGCGACCCATCGTGACGACCTCGACCCCGGGCACCCCGGCGGCGAGCAGACGCCCGGCCCGGTCGATCCGGCCGTACTTCGTGGCCGCCTCGACCGCGTGCCGCCCGATCGCCCCCGCCCCCATCACGGTGACGTGGATCGGGGGACGGCCGGGGTTCCGCAGGAGCGGGTACGTGCGCTCGAGGGCATCGAACGCGGCCTCGAGGGCGTTCCACGCGACGGCGCGGCTGTCCTCCACGAGGCGGTGCCCCGTGTCGTCGGTGATGCAGTCGAGCGCGATCGCCTCGACGCCTGCGCCTCGGAGGCGTGCCACACGCTCGGGGCGGGTCGGGAAATGGAGCATCGAGACGAGGGCCGTGCCCGAGGGAACGAGGTCGAGCTCCTCCAGGTCGGGGCATCGAAGCACGACGACGATGTCTTGCTCGAACGTCTCCGCGTGCGAGGCGATCCGGACCGCGGGGCCGATCGACGTGTAATCCTCGTCGACGAGACCCATCCCGCTCCCGACCCCGTGCTCGACGACGATCTCGGTGTCGTGCAGGGCCAGTCGTCTGAGCAGCGACGGCAGGAAGTCGCGCCGCTCTCCGGGCTCCTTGCGCATCCGCGGGAACCCGATCGTCATCGGCCGGCCGTCGTGCGCCATCGCGCGAGCGCTCCTCTCGCGGCCGCCCGGACGTCGTGCGTGCCGCTTTGCTCGTCCCACTCCGAGATCGGTGTCGACAGGATCAGCGTCATCAGTGGTTCGATCTGGGAGCCGTAGACCTCCATGCACCGGCGGGGGTGGATCCCCGGCCAGGCGTAACACGACAACGCGAGCCGCCGGTTCGTCGTGGCGACGGTGGCCGGCTGCGCCTCCCATGCCGGATCGTCGACCGCGAAGACGTACCGGTCGAGGTCGCCGTGGGGCACGCCCTCGATGCCCTTGACCATCGGCGGCTCGGCCTCGGGCAGGTACGGATCGCTCGAGAGGTCCAGCACGACGGCGTCGTCGGGGAGCGCCGCGATCCAGACGTTCGGGATCACGGGCACCGAGGGATCGAGACGGCTGGTGGCGTCGATCAGGAGATCGGTGCGCTCGAGCCGGCCGAGCATGTAGTCCTCGTGCCAGGTCAGGTCGAAGTCGACCACCGTAACCTCGACGCCGGGCACGTTGTTCGCGACCATCTCCTCCCGCAGGCGAACGTCCCCGTACCTCGTCGCGGCGCGGACCGCGTGGCCGCCGACCGCCCCGGCGCCCAGGCAGGTCACGCGGAGGGGACGCCGGCTGGGATGGGCGAAGTGCGGATGGATCCGCGCGATCTCCCGGAAGGCGGCCTCGACCCCGTTCCACCCGACGGCCTGAAGGTTCTCGACGAGCCTGCGTCCGGTGTCGTCTCGCACGGAATCGAGGCTGAGTGCCTCGAGCCCGGCATCTTGCAGCAGACGCACCCTGCCCGGTCGCGTCGGGAAGTGCAGCATCGTCACCAAGATCGCGCCGGGGCGCATCCAGCCGATCGCCGTCTCGTCGGGGCAGCGCACGACGACCACCGCATCCTGGTCGAAGATCTCGCGGTACGGCGCGAACCTGACGGACGGCGCGATCGAGAAGTAGTCGCCCGGATCGACGCCCATCCCGGCTCCGTAACCGTCCTCCAGCACGACGTCCTCGGCACCGTCGTGGCAGAGTGCCTCCACGAATGCCGGCAGGAAGTCGCGGTGCTCCCCGGCCTCCTTGTGCATGCGCGGCAGCCCGACCCTCATGTCCCCATCCTTCCACGGCGGAGGAAGGCGCACCGCGGGCCGTCCGGTCCTGTCCCGGGCGGTCCTTGGGGCGGACGCGGCGCTGACCGCGTCCCGCGGCCGGTGCTCACGCCATCCAGGCGTCGATGCGTTGCTCCACCTCGCGCAGGCGCACCACGAGCGCCTTCAGAAGGGCGACCGAGACCGAGGGATGCTCGAGCAGGAAGTCCTCGAACCGCTCCGCGGGGATGCGCAGCACCGAGAGGTCCGTGACGGCCTTGACGGTGGCCATCCGCTTCCCGGGCGCGATCAGCGCCATCTCTCCGAAGAAGTTGCCCGCCTTCAGGATGTGGAAACGCCCCCCGACGTCGACGCGCGCCTCGCCCTCGGCCACGACGTACATCGCGTCCCCCCGGTCGCCCGCCTCGAAGACCGCTTGATCTGCCGAGAACGTGAGCGGTTCGCCGACGTCGAGCATGCCCTGGACGTCCTGGTCCGACAGACCCGCGAACAGGCCCG
>JANLXF010000192.1:0-1786 GCA_031364965.1 Actinomycetes bacterium
TCCAATGAAAATTCAGCCTATGGCGCAGTGAAACACCCCACCCATCCGGATCGGGTTCCGGGAGGGTCGAGTGGTGGATCAGCTGCCGAATCGTTTCCCGACCCGGCATGTCCTGGGGGTGCGCCTTCCCGGCCACCACGAACTGGACGGGTCGCGAGCGGTCGATCCGCTCGTTCGGCTGTTCCGGGAGCCTCACTCGGCCGCCGGCGTCCTGGCCGAGGCCTGCGGCAATTCCGTCTTCAGCACTTCGTTCGTGCGCGTATCGCGCTCGGCGAGGAACCAGATCTCGCAGCCGAAACGGTGATACCACCACTCACGCTGTACCCCTGCGACGTTGCGGCGGAAGTACACGTAATCGGTGAGCCCGCGCAGGTCAGGCGGCGCTTGGGGCCGCGACGTGACCTCGCCGGCTTACGCGAACTCGTTGACGTCGCGCGGCCCGCAGTTGGGGCAACTCAACAGGAACGACATGCAGGCCTCCGGATCGCCGCTAGGGAAATAGTATTGCCATTTTTTCGCAGCCGAAGCGAAGGCGCAACCACGACCTCCCGCGCGTCGATCGACTTTGGGACGCTATTGCCGGTCAGGCGATATAGGCTTGACATCGCCCACGCGGCACTCTAGACACACGTTGAATGCGTGCCAAACGAAGGAGTTTCGGAGGCCTCCGTCCCCGGCGCCAGCCCCGTTTCCGTCGTTGAATCAGAAGGAGTTGGCTAATGGCAGTCGTCGAATCAGGTCCGTCGGAGGTTCAGCGCGTCCTCGCCAAGGGGCCCATCCCCGATCCTTTCCCGACGCTCGACGAAGCTCGGCACGATCCAGGTCGGCTGGAGAAGATCCGGCAGCTCCGCAAGCTCATCGACGAGCGGGGCATCAAGTACATCTTCTTCCAGCAGGTTTCGGTCTCGGGTCACGTCAACGGCAAGGGCGTCGTCGCAACCCAGTGGGAGAAGGTCGCCGAGGAGGGCTACCAGCTCGTCTACGGCGCGACCGCCGACCTGTTCGTCGATCGGCAGAACCGCTATATCGGCTTCGGCCCCGAGGAATCCGAACTGGCGGCGATCGCCGACCTCGACACGTTTGCGCAGCTCCCATGGGACGACCGCGTCGCGCGGGTTTTCTGCGACTGCTACGACACCGAGACAGGCAAGCCCCTCGAAGCCGACCCGCGCCAGAATCTCAAGCGGATCACGAACGAGGTTGAGCGGGAGCTCGGCTACACGTTCCTCTGCGGCATCGAGCCCGAGATGATGTGGATGAGCAAGACGGACGACCCGAACGACGCGCAGGGTCTGACGAAGCCGTGGTGCTACCACATCAACCAGTTCGAGGAGCTCCGGGAGATCATCCTGGACGTGATCGACTACGGCGAACGGATGGGCATCAATCCCACGTACGGCGACCACGAGGACTCACCCGGCCAGCTCGAGCTCAACTTCCTCTTCGACCGCGCCGTTCGCACGGCTGACAGCCTCTCGACCTACCGCCAGATCTGCGCAGCGGTGGCGCGCAAGCACGGCGTCATAGCGAGCTTCATGCCGAAGCCCTTCACAGGCGTGTCAGCCAACGGCGCGCACCACCACTTCACGCTCGTGGACGAGGACGGCAACAACGTCTTCTACGACCCCGACGGGCCCGCGAAGCTGTCGGAGATCGGGCTCCAGTTCATGGGGGGCATCCTCGACCACTACCGCGGCCTGTGCGGGATCACAGCCTCGACGGTCAACTCGTACAAGCGCTTCTGGGATTTCGGATTCTGGGCGCCGATCTACAAGGATTACGGCTG
>JANLXF010000211.1:0-14562 GCA_031364965.1 Actinomycetes bacterium
CTCAGCGCGCCGACGGCGCCCCGGGCAGGCCCTCGAGCCTGGCGACCACGCCCTGATGGTCCTCCGCGAGGGCGTCGAGGGTCTCGCGCTGGCTGGGCGTGACGGTCACGCCCGCCTCCCCCGCCGCGTCGAGCAGGTCGCGCATCCCGGGCGTGGTCTTGGAGGAAGGAACGATCAAGATCTCCCGGACGGTGCCCGCCCGGATCGCTTCGGTGACGGCGCGTCGTCCTCCCACGACGGGCGCGCCGGTGCGTGTTCGATCGCGCGGCGCCCGGCCCTTGCCCCCGCTCACGACAACACGGCGATCGCGAGGCATCCGGCACCATCCCCCGCGAGCCCGAGTCCTTCGGGCCGGGTGGCCTTCACCGAGACCGACGAAGGATCGAGACCGATCGCGGCGGCGAGCGCCGCCCGCATCTCGTCGCGGCGCGGTGCGACCGCGGGGCGTTCACAGATCACGGTGACATCGCACGACGCCACCGCGAACCCGGCGTCGCGCACGAGCGCGGTGGTCCGCGCGAGAAGATCGACCCCCGGGATCCCCGCGATGGCGGGATCCGTATCGGGGAAATGGGTGCCGATGTCGCCGAGCGCCGCCGCGCCGAGGAGCGCATCGGCGAGCGCATGACAGACGGCGTCGCCGTCGGAGTGCCCGCGCAAGCCGTCCTCACCCTCGAAGCGAAGCCCACCGAGCCACAGCGGCCGGCCCTCACCACGGGCATGCACGTCGAACCCCAGACCGACCCTGGGTGGTTCACGCATCGGCGCCGCCCATGCGGGTATCCGCCATCACGAGGTCGAGCATCGTGGTGATCTTCGTGTTCCTGGGGTCACCGGCGATCGCGCGGACGCGATAGCCGGCGGCCTCCATCGCCTGCGCATCGTCGGTCACGTCGAGGCCCGCGACGGCGGCGCGCTCGTGGGCGTCCCGCAGCGCGGACAGACGGAAGGCCTGCGGCGTCTGGGCGAGGGCGAGCTCGTCGCGCGGCAGCGTCGCCGTGATGAACCCCGCTCGGACCCGTTTGACGGTGTCGGCCACGGGGGTCACGGGGACAGCTCCCTCCGCGTCGTCGTCGATCGCCTGCAACACCGAGGTGAAGAGATCCGGCGGGGCGAACGGCCGCGCGGCATCGTGCACCGCAACGAGCACGACCTCGTCGCCGAGCGCAGCGAGCGCCGCCCGCACCGAGGCTCGTCGCGAGTCACCGCCGCGCACCACCCTCCACGGGACGTCGATCCCTTCGAGGTATCCCGCGGTCCGATCCTCGAGTCCGGCCGGCACGGCGACGATCACTTCGTCGATCGCCTCGGAGGCGGCGGCGGCGGCCGCCGCGACGGAAAGGATGGGACGCCCCCCGATCGCGAGGAACCCCTTCGGCTCGTCGGCTCCCAGCCGCCGGCCTGCCCCGGCGGCGAGCACGATCGCGGCCGTAGCGGGGCGTGAGGGGCTCATCCAGGCCAAGCATGCCAGACGACGCGATCCGAAGGGCGCGGCGCGTCCGGCTCAGGCGTCGGCGTGGGTCTCGCTCGCGATCGCCGCGAACACCATCCGGCCCGTCGTGGTCAAGATCACGTTCGTGACCCTGACATCGACCTGCGTGCCGATGCGGTCGCTCGCTCGTTCCACGACCACCATCGTGCCGTCGTCGAGGTAGGCCACGGCCTGGCCGTGCTCACGCCCCTCCTTGACGAGGCGGACCGAGATCTCGTCGCCCGCCGAATACGGCACGCGGAACTTCGAGGCCAGCGCGTTGATCTGGGCGACCGGCACGCGGAGCGCCTCGGCGACCTTGGCGAGGTTGTGGTCCACCGTGATGAGCGAGGCTCCTCGCTCGCGGGCGAGGCGCACCAGCGCGGCGTCCACGTCGAGGACGCCGGCCTCCTCGACGAGCTGGAACTGGACCGTGGGCGCCTTCTGCAGCTCGACGAGGACGTCGAGGCCGCGGCGGCCGCGTGTCCGCCGGCGAGGGTCGGAGGAATCGCTGATCGCCTGCAGCTCTCGCAGCACACCGTCGTGCAGCAGCATCGTCCCGCTCACGAACCCGGTCGCGACCAGGTCGGCCACGCGACCGTCGATCAACGCGCTCGTATCGACCACGTGCAGATCGCCGCGCGCCGCCGCGCTCGAGGCCTGCGGCTTCATCCCGATCAGGGCGAAGATGTCCTCGTGCTTGGCCTTGCCCAACCGGAAGCCGAGCGAGCCCATCACGAGGTAGATGAAGATCACCGCGGGCCAAGCGGCTCCCGTCGGCAGGAAGAGCAGGGGCAGCATCATCAGCGCGGCGATCACGAGCGCCACGATCACGCCGACGACGCCGCCCGCGAGGACCGGGGCCGGCGTCCGGCCGAGCTCACGCTCCAACCCGCTCACCGCTCGAAGCGTGAGCCGACCCGCCACGCCCCCGATCACGAACCCCGCACCGGCCCCGAGGAAGATCCAGAGAAGGGCCCGGCTCGGGCTACCGGCCGCCTGCGAGGCGCCGATCTGATACCCCCCGGTCGCGAGCAGGGCGATGAACAGGAGGCGGACGCCCTCGACCAGGCGCCCGCGAAGCGCCGAGTTGCGAGGCTCCGGTTCGCTCATCGCCACCGTCCGATCCTCCGACGGGTGCCCGATGCGCGGGGCGCGCACGAGCTACCCCTTACCGGAGTGGCATCGGCCCGTATCCGGGGGGCCTGAAGCCGGGCGGGTCAGGCCTGAGCGGCCAGCTTGACGCCGTGGGCACCGTCGAGCGTGTCGTCGATGAGCGCCTCGGCGTCTTCTTCCGACTTGGCCGTGGCGTGCGACAGCTCGGAGATCAGGATCTGGCGCGCCTTGGTGATCATGCGTTTCTCGCCCGCGGACAGGCCCTTCTCACGATCGCGGATCGAGAGGTTCCGCAGCACCTCGGCCACCTGATAGGGGTCACCGGAGTGCAGCTTCTCCATGTTGTTCTTGAAGCGACGGCTCCAGTTGGCGGCCATCGAGGACTCTTCCTCGGTCAGGACCTTCAGCACCTTCTTGACCTCGGCCTTGCTGACCACCGATCGCAGGCCGACCTGATCGGTCGAGTCGGTCGGAATCATGAGGGTCAGGTCGCCGTAGGCAACCCGCAGTACGAGGTAGGTGCGTGTTTCACCGAGGAATTCCTTCTCTCGCAACTCTTCGACGACCGCAGCGCCGTGTTCCGGATGCACAACCGTATCGCCTTTACGGAACACGAAGCCTCCCCTACCGAATGGAGCGCGTGGGATTCGAGAGTTAACTAGTCACAGGGTAGCATGGGACATGGTTGCGGCGCAACCCAAAACCGCAGGTCAGAAGGCTATTCCAGGCCCGCGGCGGGTCCGATCGGTCTACGCCGAACGGTCGCGCACGACGGACCTGGCGGCGGGGAACGCCCAGTTCAGGGCCCCTTTGACATCGCGGATCGAGCGGATCTCGAGGCCGGGGGGGGCGCCGGCCGTCCCCTCGGGGGCGTAGACGACGGAGCAGCCGGCCGCGCGCGCTGCGGCGAGGCGCTGCGCGATGGCCGGTGCGGGCCGGACCAGCCCGGTCAGCGCCACCTCGCCCATGAACGCAGCTCCGTGCGGCGGGGGCGTCCCGGTCACCGCGGAGGCCAGGGCGGCCGCCACCGCGAGATCGCAGGCCGGATCGTCGATGCGGATCCCGCCGGTCGAGGCCCCGTACAGCTCGGATCGGCCGAACGCGATCCCCGCCGCTCGCTCGAGGACCGCAGCCACGAGCTGGAACCGACGGGGGTCGAGTCCGGTGGTCTGGCGACGGGCGGGCCCGTCGGCGGATCCCACCAGCGCCTGGACCTCGACGGCGAGCGCCCGGCGTCCGGCCTGGGGCAGGGCCGTGGCGGCGCCGGCGACGCACTCGCCCACGAGCAGCGCCGTGGGGTCGATCTCCTTGAGCCCCTGGCCGTCCATCTCGAACCAGGCGGATTCCCCTTCGGCGCCGAAGCGGTTCTTGCCACCGGACAGCACCCGCAGGCCCGATCGCTGATCGCCGTCGAAGGTGAGCACGACGTCGACGGCGTGTTCGAGCGCGCGCGGTCCCGCGAGATCGCCCTCCTTGGTGACGTGACCGGTGAGCAGCATCGCGATCCCGTCCGCCTTGGCGAGCCCGAGGAGGGCATCGGTGCACGTGCGGACCTGCGAGACCCCTCCGGGCATCTGCGTTCCCGACGTGTCGCGGATCGTCTGGATCGAGTCGACCGCCAGCAGGAAGGGCTTCGCTTCGCGGGCCAGCGCCAGCACCTGTTCTAGATCGCGGCCGGGCGCGAACTCGATCGCGCCATCGTCGATGCCGAGCCTGCGAGCGCGCGCCGCCACCTGCGCGTGGGACTCCTCGCCGCTGACGAGGAGGGTGCGCCTGCCCGAGGCGGATAGATGGCCGAGGAGGTGCAGCAGGAGCGTCGACTTGCCGATCCCCGGCTCGCCCGCGAGCAGCGCGACCGAGGCCGGCACCAGGCCGCCGCCGAGCACGCGGTCGATCCCGGGGATCCCGGTGCTCACGCGACCTTCGTCGCTGGGTGCATCGGCCCCGACCAGAGAGAGTCGGCGTGCGGCCTCGCCGGGGGTGCTGCGCCCTTCGGCCTCCTCGATCGTGCCCCAGGCCGCGCACCCCGGGCATCGCCCGACCCACCGGGAGACCTGCTGACGGCACGCTGAGCACGCGAGGGTCGTGCGGTTCTTCGCCATGGGCGCGACCCTACCCTTCGCCACCGACACGCCGGGATAGGCTCATCGCATGGACGTGCGGACGACGTCGACGCTCTTCGCGCTGCTCACCGTGATCGCCGACGTGGGCGTGTTCGCGATCGCGGTGATCGGCGTGGGCGCGCGATGGTCAGGCCGCCTCCGTCGCGCGCGCGACGCGATGTGCGACCTGCTGTCGGAGACGGGCCTGTGGCTCGCGTGGCTCGTGGCGCTGACCGCCACGCTCGGCAGTCTCTACTACTCCGAGGTCGCCCACTTCCTGCCATGCAAGCTCTGCTGGTACCAGCGGATCGGGATCTACCCGCTCGCGGTGGTGCTGCTGATCGCCGCGTTACGCCGCGACCGCGCGGTCAGGTTCTCCGCGATCCCGGTCGCGGCGATCAGCGCAGCGATCAGCACCTACCACTACCAACTTGAACGGTTCCCGAACCAGGCCTCGGTCTCGTGCAGCGTCGAGGCGCCGTGCACGGTCGTATGGGTCTGGCGGTTCCACTACATCTCGATCCCGATGATGGCGCTGTCGGCCGCGCTCCTGATCATCGCGTTGCTGTGGGCCGCGGGCCGCGGCGATCACACGCCGTGGAAACTCGAGGATCCGATCCTCCCCGATCCGGGCTGAGGGCTGGCCCATCGGTGCGACGAGGCCTATACTCGCCCGACCCGGCGCGATTGGCGCGCCGCCACGACCGGTGAAGGAGGGATGAGGTATGGCCGCGATCTCGGTTCTCGACATCGCGCGCGCGCCGCGTCCCTCCCGGTCGCCTCGCGTCGCCGCCTGATCCCTCGGCTGGCGCCGCTCCGCACACCTTCGGGGACGTGGCTTCGTCATGTCCACGTCACGGTCGCCACCGGTGGCCGGTCACCGAAAAGGAGCACGCGTTGCACGACGCAACCGCACTGGAGCACTTCTTCGATGAAGGGCTCATCGAGAAGGTCATCAGACCGATCAAGAGCGGCAAGGAGGCCTCCGTCCACCTGTGCCGTGCGAACCCCCGCACCACCGGCGAGGAGCTCGTCGCGCTGAAGCTGTTCCACCCGCTCGACCGGCGGGACTTCCGCGACGACGCGATCTACCACGACGGCGAGTGGATCAAGGAGCGCCGCATCCGCGTCGCCCTGGAGAAGAAGACACGCTTCGGGCGCGAAGTGATGGGCGGCATCTGGGTCGACCGCGAGTGGGAGATGTTGCGGCTGCTCTCCGACGCCGGCGCGCCCGTCCCGCGCCCGATCGAGCGGACCGGCGAAGCGGTGCTCATGACCTACATCGGGGATCTCGACGCCGCCGGGCCGCAGCTGCACGCGTACCGCCCCGACGACCGGGACGAAGCCGAGTCCCTGTTCGATCAGACGGTGAAGGCCATCGAACACTTCCTGTACCGCAACGTGATCCACGGTGACCTCTCGCCGTACAACATCCTGGTGTGGGAGGGCCGGCTCACCGTGATCGACTTCCCCCAGGCCGTCGATCCCCGCAAGAACAAGCATGCCGAAGCGCTCCTGGAGCGCGACCTCCAGCGGATGTGCGACCACTTCGAGCGGTGGGGCGTGACGCGCGACGCGGGGCAGATCGCGCAAGACCTGTGGACGGCCTGGACGTTCGCGGACCTCGTGCCCGAGGAGCTCCGAGGCCTCACGATGTAGACGGCCGTGGATCGGGCCATCATGATCGGTTATTCGGCTCACTCCTAAGCGCTGGCATCGCCCGCGGCATCTAGGAGGGTGATGCAAGCAGAGGGCGACGTCGTTCGGTTCCCTCGCGAGGCCGAGGCCCCGCCCGACTTCACGGCGTTCTTCGCCGAGGAGCATCGGGCGCTCTTCAAGGCCTTGTACTTCGTGACCGGGGACCGGGGCGACGCCCAGGAGCTGATGCAGGAAGCCTTCCTCACGCTGTGGGAACGGTGGGACACGATCGATCGGATCGACGATCCCATCGGCTACCTCTTCCGCGTGGCACTCAACGGGTCCCGGATGCGCGCGCGCGCCGCTCGCCGGGCCGCGCGGAGAGTGGTGGCGATCGACATGTCGACCGACCCGTTCGACGAGGTCGACCTGCGGGAGGACGTCCTGACCATGCTCCACTCCTTGGCGCCGCGCCAGCGTGCCGCCCTCGTCCTGCTCGACCTGTACGGCTACGGCTCGGAGGAGGCAGCCGCGATCATGCGGATCCGCCCTTCCACCGTGCGAGCGCTCGCCACCCAGGGCCGGGCCGTGCTGCGAACCGCTGGAGGACCGCATGGCTGAGCTGAGGGAGGTCTTCGAGATGACGACGAAGCAGATCGAGCCCGACCAGGATTCCTGGCGGGAGCAGCAGCGCAAGAGAGATCGATCGTCTAGGAACCGGCGGCTCGGAGCCTTCACGGGAGTGGCGGCGATGCTCGTCCTCGCCGTCGTGGCTGTCGTCAGTGCGTGGCCGGAGGCAACAGCACCTCCATCGGTGGCGAACGCGCCCGAGGCAGCTCCACTCGACGGCTACTACCTCGTCGCACTGGACGGTGGGTCGCCCGTTCGGATTCCCGGCCCGGAAGGGAGTTCGTGGTACCGACCATCGCCGGATGGTGAACGCATCGCGTTCGTTCAGCCGGATGCGGAGGGAGTCGATCAGATCTTCGTCATGGATCCGGACGGTTCCGATGTCACGCAGCTCACGTCCGGCAGGCGCGCGGCACTGGAACCCGCATGGTCGTCCGACGGGACGCGTATCGCGTTCAGCGGAGAGGCCGGCGGAGGTCGCGAACTCTTCATCCTTGAACCTTCCGGGCGGACCCGGCAGCTCACCACGCTCCTGTCCCGCGGGGAGGCATGGCAGCCAACGTGGTCACCCGACGACTCCGCGATCGCGTTCGTGATCAACTCCGCAGATCCGACCGTGACGATCGCCACCATCGACGTCGACAGCGGGAGGATGGATGCATCGGTGATCCCCGTCGCGTTCTCCCCCGATTGGGCCCCGAACGACGATCGACTTGCATACACGGCCGGACCGGCGGGCGCGGACCGAGCGTCGGTGGCTAACGCGGACGGCTCCCGCCGCCGCGAGCTCACGGACATGTTCAGCACCTGGCCGTTCTGGTCACCCGACGGCACGAAGATCGCGTACGGGGTCGAGGACCCGAACAAGCGGGGGCTCTACGTTCAAGACGTCGTCGGCGGGGACGTCCGCTTGCTCTCCACCGAGGTCTGCATGGAAGGGTGGCTCGACGACGAGACGCTGCTCGTGACGACCGACTGCGGCTGATCCTTCGCGCCACCGGAGGCCCGGCCCTCGCGGGCGGGCCGCGCAGGACCCCCGCCAACCTCTGGCCCTCGTCGCGAAACGCCGAGAAGCCCGGTCCCCTCGCGGGGCCGGGCTTCGGCCTTAGGTGTCGCCCGAGGGCGACGGATGAACCGGGGACGGACCCCGGCCCACGTGCTTACTCGGTCGAGCCCGCGAGCTCGACCGGCGGGACGTCGGGCGGGACCACCGAGCCCCCGTCGAAGACGATCTCGCCGTCGTGCGCGTCGATGAAGATCGTCTGACCGGCGCGATACTCCTTCCACAGGAGCTTCTCGGCGAGTGGATCTTCGACCAGACGCTGGATCGTACGGCGGAGCGGCCGCGCTCCCAGCGAGACGTCGTAGCCCTCCTTGGCGAGCAGCATCTTGGCCGAGTCGGTGAGCTCGATCTCGATGTCCTTGGCGCGAAGCTGCTCGGTGAGTCGGGTCATCATCATGTCGACGATGTCCTTCACGTTCTCCTGCGTGAGCGACCGGAACACGATGACCTCGTCGATCCGGTTGATGAACTCCGGACGGAAGGAGCGCTTCAGCTCCTCGGTCACCCGATCCTTCATCTTCTCGTAGGTGACCTCGTCATCGCCGGTGGTCGCGAACCCGATCCCGGGGCCCTTCTGGATGTCGCGGGTACCCAGGTTCGAGGTCATGATGATGATCGTGTTCTTGAAGTCGACCGTGCGGCCCTGCGAGTCCGTCAGCCGCCCGTCCTCGAGGATCTGCAGCAGCGTGTTGAAGACGTCGGGGTGCGCCTTCTCGATCTCGTCGAACAGGATCACGCTGAAGGGCTTGCGGCGCACGGCTTCCGTGAGCTGTCCGCCCTCCTCGTAGCCGACGTAGCCCGGGGGGGAACCGATCAGGCGGCTGACCGTGTGCTTCTCCATGTACTCCGACATGTCGAGCTGGATCAGCGAATCCTCGTCGCCGAACAGGAACTCGGCCAGGGCCTTCGAGAGCTCGGTCTTGCCGACGCCCGAGGGTCCCAGTAAGATGAACGAGCCGCCGGGGCGGCGGGGGTCCTTGAGGCCCGATCGCGTGCGTCGCATCGCGCGCGACACGGCCGAGATCGCCTCGTTCTGGGTGACGATCCGCTTGTGCAGCTCGTCCTCCATGCGAAGCAGCTTCTCGGTCTCCTCCTCGGTGAGCTTGAAGACCGGGATGCCCGTCCAGATGGAGAGCACCTCGGCGATCTCCTCCTCGTCGACCTCGGACAAGATGTCCATCTCGCCGGACTTCCAGACCTGCTCGCGACGTGTGCGCTCTTCCTGGAGCTGGCGCTCCTCGTCGCGGAGCGACGCGGCCTTCTCGAAGTCCTGGCCGTCGATCGCGGACTCCTTGCGCAGGCGCACGTCGGCGATCTTCTCGTCGACCTCACGGACGTCGGGCGGCGCCGTCATGCGGCGGATCCGCATGCGGGAGCCGGCTTCGTCGATCAGGTCGATCGCCTTGTCAGGCAGGAACCGGTCGCTGATGTAGCGGTCGGCGAGGTTCGCGGCGGCCACGAGTGCGTCATCGGTGAAGTTCACGCGGTGGTGGGCCTCGTAGCGGTCGCGCAGACCCTTCAGGATCTCAATCGTGTGCGCGACGCTCGGCTCTTTGACCTCGATCGGCTGGAACCGACGCTCGAGGGCGGCGTCCTTCTCGAGGTGCTTGCGGTACTCGTCGCGCGTGGTGGCGCCGATCGTCTGGAGCTCGCCGCGTGCGAGCATCGGCTTGAGGATGCTCGCGGCGTCGATCGCGCCCTCGGCGGCGCCGGCGCCGACGAGCGTATGCAGCTCGTCGATGAAGAGCACGATGTCGCCGCGCGTCTTGATCTCCTTCAGGACCTTCTTGAGCCGCTCTTCGAAGTCGCCGCGGTAGCGGGAACCCGCCACGAGCGCGCCGAGGTCAAGCGTGTAGATCTGCTTGTCCTTGAGCGTCTCGGGGACCTCGGCCTTCACGATCGCCTGCGCGAGCCCCTCGACCACGGCGGTCTTGCCCACACCGGGCTCGCCGATCAGGACGGGGTTGTTCTTGGTGCGCCGGCTGAGCACCTGCATCACACGCTCGATCTCTTTCTCTCGCCCGATCACGGGGTCGAGCTTCTGGTCGCGCGCGAGCTGCGTGAGGTTGCGTCCGAACTGGTCGAGGACCATCGACCCCTGGGGTCCGCCCTCTCCCTGCGTCGTGCCGCCGGGCGTGGTCTCGCCCTTGCCGCCCGTGTACCCCGACAGCAGCTGGATCACGGTCTGGCGGACCCGGTTCAGATCGGCGCCGAGCTTCTGGAGCACCTGCGCGGCGACGCCCTCCCCCTCGCGGATCAGCCCGAGGAGGATGTGTTCGGTACCGATGTAGTTGTGTCCGAGCTGCAGCGCCTCGCGGAGCGAGAGCTCGAGAACCTTCTTGGCGCGTGGGGTGAAGGGGATGTGTCCCGTGGGAGCGGCCTGGCCCTGGCCGATGATCTCCTCCACCTGCTGGCGCACGGCTTCGAGTGAGATGTTGAGCGACTCGAGAGCCTTGGCGGCGACGCCCTCGCCCTCGTGGATCAGCCCGAGCAGGATGTGCTCGGTACCGATGTAGTTGTGGTTGAGCATCCTCGCCTCTTCTTGGGCGAGGACCACGACCCTTCTCGCACGATCCGTGAACCGTTCGAACATGTCAGCATCCTCCGGGCCATCAGCCCACATGTTCCGGCCTCTGGGATCAACGGACTCCGTCCTACCCCTGAGGCACCGGGGGCGCCGCACCCGGTTTCCGGTCGCAGCGCCCGTTGGAGGCAAGTATACCCACCGCCCCTGATAACCCCGGAGCGACGGGCACCTTCCCACCCCACGTGCATGTTCCTACCCTGGTATTCGGAACGAAACGCGCCGAGGATGAGGTGCCTTTCGGCGTAGGCCATCGACCGCCCATTCGGGCTAGGAGAAGTCCCCCGGATGGCAGATTGTCCGCGGCCTACATCACGGGGGACAATGCCCGCACGTTCCACCCTCCCGCCAGCCGAATCGTCCACGGAGCATCCCGCCCGCGGACCACAGACCATCGAAGGAGCAGCCCGTGCGAGTGCTCGTCGTCGACGATCACCCGGCCTTCCGCAAAGCGCTGACCTCGGCGCTGCGCATGGTCGACGACATCGAGGTGGCGGGCGAGGCGGGCGGCGGCGTCGCCGCGTGCGAGGAGGCCACGCACCTCTCGCCCGACGTGATCCTGATGGACCTGTCGATGCCCGACCTGTCCGGCATCGACGCGATGAAGAAGATCCACGAGACCACGCCCGACATGCCGGTCGTGATCCTCACCGCGCACGCCGACGAAGGGGTCGAGCGCGCGGCGCGCGAGGCCGGCGCGAGCGGCTTCCTCGCCAAGGGCACCGGGCTTCAGGATCTGGTCGTGATGCTGCAGCAGGCGACGGACTCGCACGACCGGGCCGCCGAGGGCTGACCGTCCGCTACGCGGTGATCAGCGACTCCGCGCTCCGCAACCGGGCGCAGAGCATCAGCAGCAGCTCCTTCGCGATCGCCGGATGCATGTCGAGCAACGTGTTGAAGCTCCAGGAGGGGATCACGAGCGCCCGCGTCGGCGTCTTGGTGATCACGGTCGCCGTCCGAGGCTTCCCGTCGAGCAACGAGACCTCGCCGAAGTAGTCCCCCGGCCCGAAGGTCGCGACGTGCCGGCCGCTGATCTCGATGTCCGCCTCGCCCTCCAGGAGCAGATGGAACCCGATCGCGGATCCGTCTTGCTCCACGATCGTGTGCCCGGCTTCCAGGGCGACCTCTTTGGAGATCTCGAGGATAGCCTGGATCTCCTTGTCCTTGAGCGAGCTGAACAGGGGCACGGCCCTGAGCGTGGCGATCATATCGTCGGCCATGGTGCACCCCTTCCGAGCGGTCGGATGCCGCCGCGTCGGCGGCGCGAGGCGATTCTAGCCTGGGGCACCGTTCGCGCGCGACCCGCCGGACTCAATCGGGCCGCTGACTGGGAAACATGATCAGGTCGCGGAGGCTCCCGGCATCGGTGAGGAGCAACAGGAGCCGGTCGATCCCCATGCCCAGCCCACCCGCAGGCGGCATGCCGTGCTCGAGCGCGCGCAGGAACTCCTCGTCGAACGGATGGACCTCGTCGCCGAGCACCTCCTTCATCTGCTGCTGGAGCTCGAACTTCGCCCGTTGTTCGATCGGATCCGTCAGCTCGGAGAACGCCGTGACCAGCTCGACCCCCCCTGCCACCAGATCGAAGTGCTCGGTGAGGCCGGGGTCGTCGCGATGCGGGCGCGCGAGCGGGGAGACCTCGCGCGGGAAGTCGCAGATGAAGGTCGGCCGTTCGATCGCGCCCTCGACGAGCTTCTCGAACAGCTCCTGGACGATCTTGCCCGGCCCCCAGGTGTCCTCGACGTGGACGTCGTGGCGTGCGGCGATCCCCGCCAGGTCGGGATGGTCGAGCGTGATCTGCTCGCCGGTGGCCTCGCTCGCTGATCCGAGGATCGTGCGTCGGGCGAACGGCGGGGTCAGGTCGATCGTGCGACCCTGGACGGGTATCTGAAGGTCGTCGGGATCCCTCCCCATGATCGGGTTCACGGCTCGGGCGCACTCGACGATCAGCGTCTCCGAGAGCTCCATCATCGTGTGGTAGTCGCCGTACGCGCAGTAGGCCTCCAGCATCGTGAACTCCGGGTTGTGATCGCGGTCGATGCCCTCGTTACGGAAGTTGCGCCCCAGTTCGAAGACGCGCTCGACGCCGCCCACCAGCATGCGCTTCAGGTAAAGCTCCAACGAGATCCGGAGCTTCATCGGGATGTCGAGCGCGAGGTGATGCGTGGTGAAGGGCCGCGCGTTCGCGCCCCCGGCCACCGATTGCAGCATCGGCCCCTCGAACTCCACGTACCCGCCCTCGTGCAGGACGCGGCGCATCGTCTGCAGCACTGCCGCGCGCGCCAGGAAGTGGCGGCGCGGCTGCTCGTCGGCGATCAGATGGAGGTAGCGCCGGCGCTGCTGGAGATCGGGGTCCTTGAGCCCGTGCCACTTCTCGGGGAGCGGCCGGAGCGATTTCGTGAGCATCGCCCAGCGCTCCACGAAGATCGAGAGCTCGCCTTTCTTCGTGACCCCCACGCGTCCGGTCGCGCCCACGATGTCGCCGAGGTCAACCTCGTCGAGCAGGGAGAACGCCGCGGGGTCCATGCCATTGGCGTTGCAGAACAGCTGCAGCTCACCGGTCAGGTCGCGCACGACGAGGAACTTCAGCTTGCCCATGTCGCGACGCTGCACCACGCGCCCGGCCACCGTGCGGACCTCGTCGGTCATCTCACCGGCCGCCTGCCCACCGAACGCCGCCTGGATCCCGGCCACCGGATCCGGCCGGTCCACCCCGAGCGCGGTCCCCAAACTCAGGGCGAACGGCGCGACGCCGGCGGCTTCGAGGCGGCGGAGGCTCTCCCGGCGTGCGGCGAGCACCTCCGCCTCGCGCCCGCCTGCCTCCTGTTCGGCCTCATCGGGGCCCGGGACCGGCTCGCGGGTCGGGTGATCCTGCTCCTCAGTCATCGGCGTCCACCGCGTTCTTGTCGAACACCAGTCGCAGGCCCTCGAGCGTGAGCCATGGTTCGTGGAGGTCGATCGTCTCGCAGTGCGGGATCACCACCGGGGCGAGCCCCCCGGTGGCCACCACGGTCGACGGTCCCGCCTCGGCCTGGATCCGCCGCACGATGCCGTCGACCTCGCCCGCCGTACCGAAGATCAGCCCCGACTGGATCGCCTCGACGGTCGAGCGCCCGACCGCGGCGGGCGGCGCCACGAGCTCTACGCGGGTGAGCCGCGCGGTGCGGCTGAACAGGCTGGCGGCGCTCGCCTGGATGCCCGGCGCGATCACGCCGCCCACGAATTCCCCTTTGTCGGAGACCACGTCGAAGTTCGTCGCCGTGCCGAAGTCGACCACGATCGCGCGGCCGCCGACCTTCGTGAAGGCGGCGAGCGCGTTCACCACGCGGTCGGCGCCCACCTCACGCGGGTTCTCGGTGAGGATCGGCACGCCGGTCTTCGTGCCCGGCCCCACGAGGACCGGCGGGAACGGGAAGTAGCGGAGCGCCATCTCCCGGAAGGCGGCGGTGACATCGGGCACCACGCTCGCGATCACCAATCCGGTGACCTGGGACTCGAACGACATCCCCCGCTGCGCGAGGAACCCTCCCAAGGCGAGCGCGAGCTCGTCGGGTGTCCGCTCGGGCTGGGTCGACAGCCGCCAGGTGTGCTCGAGCTCGGCGCCACGGAACACCCCAAGCACGATCTCGGTGTTGCCGACGTCGGCGGCCAGGAGCACGGATCACCCTTCGATCTCGAGACGGAACGAGGGCCCATCGTCGCCCACGGGGACCGGCGGCGACAACCGTGCGGTCGCCGCGGCCCAGCGATCGAGGGGATCCGCGGGGTCGGGAGCGGTCCTGCCCAGGGCCACCGAGGAGAGGCGGGACAGCATCCGGAGGGCCGTCGGCGCCGCGGCCTCGATCGCGCCCAGCGGCCCACCGACCTCGGCCACGGGGACGCCGGCCAGCACGGATCCGGCCTCCTCGACGAGGGGCCGGAGCCGCGCGCCCATACGCCCGAACGCCTCTTTCGCCAC